>JAJZWW010000010.1 GCA_021846485.1 Actinomycetes bacterium | reverse complement strand
CGTGAAGGCCACGCTGTCGCTGCTCACCGCGAGGTCCTCCACCGCGATCACCTCGGTCACCACCGGCACCCCGTCGACCCGGCTGCAGTGCACCACCACGTCGACCGCCTCGGCGACCAGCGACGACAGAGCCGACAAGGTCAGCTCCCGGTGACCGGCGAGAGCTGCGACGAAACGCAGCCTGGAGAGCGCTTGGCGAGCCGATCCCGCGTGGATCGTCGTGAAGCCCTGTACCCCCGACGACAGGGTCAGCAGCAACGGGAGGGCTTCTTGGTCCCTCACCTCTCCGACGATCGCCACGTCGGGCGCCATGCGCAAGAACCCGGCGACGAGCCGGCGCAGGTCGACCGCCGGCCGGTCGGCGCGCGCCGGCCGGGTCTGCATGTGGGCCACGTTGGGCAGCGGGCAGTCGGTCTCGAAGACCTCCTCGGCGATCACCACCCGCCGGGCAGGGTCGATCTCCGCGGTCAGGCACGACAGAAGGGTGGTCTTGCCTGACCCGGGCGGTCCGGCGATCAGTACCGACAGCCCGGCGCGCACCGCGGCGCGCAACAGCTCGGCCGCGCAGTGGTCGAGCATGTCCAGCTCCACCAGCTCGGCGAGGGTCCGCAGGTGCAACCCGGTGAACTTGCGGATATTGGCCAGGATGTGGCCGTCGCGTCCGATGTCGGCGTGGACGACGTGCAGCCGGGCGCCGGTGTCGAGCTGGGCGTCTTGGAGGCCCTCGGAGGGGTCGAGCTTGCGGTGGGACCGTCCGGCGTCGTCGAGGACCTTGGTCAGGACCCGCACGACGTGGTCGTCGTCGTGGAAGACCTCGTCGTGGTACCCGCTGTCGCCCCGGTGGCGGCGCACGAAGATGGCGTCGGGGGCGTTGATCTCGATCTCCCAGACGTCGGGGTCGTCCAGCAGCGGGTGGAGCGGTCCGTAGCCGGCCAGGTTGCGCAGGGCCCTCTCGGCGGTCCGCTCGTCGTCGGCGAGGTCGAAGGCTCTCCGTCCGCGGAGGTAGTCGGCGTGCCAGCGGGCGATCTCCTCGGCCACCAAACGGTGCAGCTCGCCGGCGGCTGCCGGGCCGGACATGTCGAGCGAGAGGTCCTTGGCGCGCTCTTGAACCGCCCGTTCCACCGCTTGCAGCGGTGAGTCCCACTGCTGTGGAAGGGCTGGGTTCTCCTGGTCGTCGCCACCGACCCGACTGCCCGCTTGGCGCATCCCCCCGCTCCCTCCTCCCGGCGGTGAAGCTAACCCGAGCATCGAAGAAGGTCAAGATGCTCTTTCAGGGCATGACGGGGGAACTGGGACGACCAGGCAACATGGAACACTTGAGAAGAACCGGCAGATCAGGACAATCCGGAAGCTCGGCGGAGCCACCGGCGCCGGGGGGCCGGGCTCAGCGCTCGTCGGCCCAGCCCCCGAGGGCTCCCGGGGGCACCCGGGCCGGCTCGGGGAGTGGCGGGGCCAGGTCGGCGAGCTGGTCGAGACGGGCCTCGACGATCGCGGTGAGCGGGTGGACCAACGAGGACGGCAGCGCCCTGCCGTCGCGGAGGGTGTCTTCGACCCTTCGCTCGCGGACCCACACCGGCCCGGCCACGCTCGTCGCGCCGGCGGCCAGGTCGGCGAGCGCGGCGGAGATCTGCGACCTCGCTCGGGGGTCACGCCGTGCCCGGTTGACCACCGGGAGCAGGCGCGTGGGGCTCACCCCGGCTGCGCCCAGCGCGCGCAGCAGGACCGCGAGGGCATGGACGCCGAGGAGCCCCGGCGCGCCGACAGCCAGCACCAGGTCGGCTTGGGCGACGGCCGTGCGGGCGAGGTGGTTGCGCTCCTCGACGTCGCTCGACCCGCACTCGGCTTCGCCTTCCACGTCGCCGGTGACGTCCGCCACGACCACCGCGAAGGCCCGGCGCAGGCCGTCGATCGCCGCGGTGGTGGCCCGGGGGCGCAGGGCCGACCACGCCGAGGGCCGGCGGAGACCGAGCAGCAGCCGGTACCCGCGGGCGGGCACCGCGAAGGTCCCCGCGACCACCTCGGCGGGCGCGGCGGCGCCGAGGCGGTGCGCCTCCACCAGCTCCTGCAGGCCGGGGCCGAGCTCGGTGGCGTCGTGCAGCACGGCCTGGTCGGCGCGCAGCGCCAGGTCGGCCAGGGCTACCCGCCCGCCGTAGCGGACGTTGCCGGCGAGCCCCTGGGAGAGAGCCACCGACAGGGTCGACGCGCCGGTCCCCCCGGGGCCGCAGACCACGACGAGGCGCCCCCGCCAAGCGGTGCTCTCGGCGTCCTCTGCCAAGGTGGGAGGGAGCCCGTCCCCGCGCCCGACGGGCCGGGCGTGGAGCTCCAGCGCGTCGAGCAGCTCGTCGCGTCCGAAGTTGGCCGGCAGGACGGCGACGACACCTGCGGCCAGGGGGTCGAGGCGCGGCGCGGCCCGCCGGTCGCGCACGGCCAGCACCGCTGCGCCGGCTCTCCCCGCGGCGTCGACGAGGTCCCGGTCGAGGCCGGGCGCGGTGGTGTCCACGAGCACCGCCGACCAGGGTCTTCCCGACGCCAGCCGGGCCCGGAGCTCCTCGACGGAGATGCACTTGACGAGCTCGGCGGGCAGGGCACCCGAGGTGGACCAGCGGGTGAGCTCCCCGAGCCACGCGGCCCGGGACGAGGCCAGGCCGAGAAGGACCCAGCGCTCAGTCGCCACGGGCCCCCCGGGCCTCGGCGCTCATCCCGACCCGCCAGACCCGCCCGTCCCGGGCCCGTGGCCGTCGGAGGGCTCCGCCACGACCAGGTCCATCGTCCCGGCGTGCGCGGCGGCGACGAGCGACTCGACGTCGCCGAGGCTCGGGACCCCGAGCACCGCCACCTCGGAGCCCGATCCCCCTCCCCCGCCGAGGACGCCACCTCCGCCACCGTTCGAGCTCGGAACCTCGAGGACCTCGGCTCCCCGGAGGATCAGCGCGGTGTGGGAGCTGCCTGCCGAGCCGGTGGTTAGGAACACGTCGACGCCCTCTCCGGGCACCAGGCCGCTCAGCTCGTAGGCGGGGACCTCGACGGGCACCGGCCGGATCGCCGGCTGGGCGTCACGCGGGGCCAGCTCCGGTACGGTGACGAGCTCCCCGGGGCGCAGGGACACCGCGAGGGTCCGCCCCGCGAGGGACGCCCGCCGGCTGGACGCGATGCCCGAGACGCTCGCCGGCAACCGCAGCCGGGAGGTCCGCAGGTCCGCGCCGCCCAGCCGGGTGCCCGCCGCCAGCGGTGCGCCGGCGACGAGGTAGGGAACCGGCCGGCCGGGCCTGGTGGCCAGCCAGGCGGCGAAGATCATCACGACCGCGAACGAGATCGCGAACCCGCCGGCGATCGCCCGGCTCCCCGTCCGGGCCCGGCGTGCCACGACCCGGAGCCCGGTGGGGGGATCCGGCTGGACTCGCGCGTCAGCAGCCGGGGCGGCCACGTCCGGACCGTAGGCCAGCCGTCCTGGGCGTGTCGAGGGGTCGGCCCGGCGAACCGGGGTGGCCGCGTCGGATACGACGCTCTGGGTGGTCGGTGCCGGCCCTCGCAGCTCAGCAGCTGTCGCAAAACCCCTTGAAGGCGGTGATCGGCCGTCCGCCCCTACATGACGCGCCACGAGTCGTCAGGAGGACCTGCTTGCGAGCGGCCGGTCACCGCCTCCAGAAGGTAGCTTTGCGACAGCTGTTCAGCGAAGGGGGGTGCAGGTCACCACCGCGCCCAGCCGCAGGAAGGTCCGGCCCCGGCTGGCGGGATGGTCGCGATGCGGGGTCCCCGGTCGGAGCGTGAGCACGTCGGAGCCGGCTCCGAGGAGCTGGCCGACCACCTCGCCGCGGTTGGTGAGCCCCAACCGGACGGTCTCGCGCTCGGCCGCCAGGGTCCCGAGGGCACCGGCGAGGTCGAGCCCGAGCACCGGGCGACGGTCCCCGGCGGCCACCGGCGGGGCCGAGGGGGTCGCCTTGGCGGCGAGCACGTGGGCGAGGGCCACCAGCGTGGCCGGCCGCCGGTTGTCGGCGGCGACGAGGCACATGTCGCGACCGATGCCGACGAGGGTGCCCGAGGCGAACGTGCCCGAGGTGAGCTCGAGGCGCACTGGTGCGCCTCGTTCGGCCAGGTCGACGAGGGTGCCGAGCCACGTCGCGGCCTCCTCGGCCTGCTGGCGGAGCCACCGCTCCCGGGAGCGGGCGGCGGCGGCCTGCTCGGCCCGGCTGTCGGCGACCCACCCGGCGAGGGCGGCTCGCAAGAGCTCGCCGTCGGGGTCCGGTCGGTCCACGCCGCGGACCATAGATCAAACGGCGGTTCGACATGAAAACTCACGAGACTTCACTCGCTGTCGCACCCCACGCCGTATGCTGGGGACATGGTCAGCTTCTCGATGGCGCAGCAGCCACACGATCCAGCACCCCGGGGCGAGAGCGGGTCGAGCGCCGGGCTGGGGCACAGGGTGGGCCGGCGGGCGCCTGGAGGTGGGGCGTGAGCGCCGCCGGGGAGACCCCGATCCGCTGGCTGTCGACCCGGGACGCCTGCGAGCGCCTCGGGGTGACCTTGCGGACGCTCTACCGGTTCATCGACGAGGGCCAGCTCACCGCCTACAAGATGGGCCGGGTGATCCGCCTGCAGGCGGCCGACGTCGAGGATTTCATCGAGCGGATGAGGATCGCGCCCGGGACCCTCGAGCACCTCTACCCCGAGCCGCGGGGCCACGACCGCTCCACCGAGGCGGCGGGCGAGCCCGCCGAGGACCGAGACGAGGTCCTCGGCCGGGGGGCCCGCTGAGCCGGCCCCCGGCCCCCGACCCCCGACGACGCCCCGGTGGGCACCCCCGACGGCCCCGACCCGGGTCCCGCCCGGTCCCGTCGGCCGGCGGCGTCCGGGCGGGCGGTAGCGTTCCCGCCGTGACGGACTGCTTGTTCTGCCGGATCGTCGCCGACGAGCTCCCCGCCGAGGTGGTGCTCGACACCGAGCACACCTACGCCTTCCGGGACATCTCGCCGGTCGCCCCGGTGCACGTGCTGGTGGTCCCGCGGGCCCACATCGCCAGCGCTGCCGAGGTGACCGCCGCGCACGCCGGGGTGCTGGCCGAGATGCTGACCACGGCACGGGAGGTGGCCGAGGCCGAGGGGGTGCTCGACACTGGCTACCGGCTGGTGCTCAATGTCGGCGAGGACGCCGCCAACACCGTCCCCCACCTCCACCTGCACGTGCTCGGCGGTCGCCGGATGGGGTGGCCCCCGGGGTGAGCCGCCCTGCGGAGCCGGTCCCCGCCCTGCCGGGGGGCGCGGAGGTATCGTGTGGCCAAGAGCAGCCCGTGCCCACCACCGTCACCGTCCCCAACCACCTGATGCCGCGTCTCGTGGGTCCCCTCAACGAGAACCTCCGCCTGGTGGAGGACGCCTTCGCCGGGACCCGGATCCTCAACCGGGGCAACGAGTTCCTCATCGACGGTGCCGACGCCACGACGGCCGCCCGGCTGATCGACGAGCTCCGGCTGATCCTCGAGCAGGGCCACAGCGTGGATGCCTCCATGGTGTCGCGGACCATCGACATGGTCCGCGCCGACGAGAGCCCGAGCGAGGTCCTCACCGCCGAGGTGCTGCGGTCGGTGCGGGGGCGCTCGGTGCGGCCCAAGACCAGCGGCCAGAAGCGTTACGCCGAGGCGATCCGGGACAACGTCGTGACCTTCGGCATCGGCCCGGCGGGCACCGGCAAGAGCTACCTGGCCGTGGCCCTGGCGGTCCAGGCTCTGCAGGCCAAGACCGTCGACCGCATCATCCTGACCCGCCCGGCGGTGGAGGCGGGCGAGCGGCTCGGGTTCCTCCCCGGCGACCTGATGGCCAAGATCGACCCCTACCTGAGGCCGCTCTACGACGCCTTGTACGACATGCTGGGCACCGAGGGGGCCCGCCGGCTCCTGGACGCCGGGACGGTGGAGGTGGCGCCACTCGCCTACATGAGGGGCCGGACCTTGAACGGGAGCTTCATCATCCTCGACGAGGCGCAGAACACCACGCCCGAGCAGATCAAGATGTTCCTCACCCGGATCGGGTTCGGCTCGAAGGTGGTGGTCACCGGCGACGACACCCAGATCGACCTTCCCGGTGGCCGCTCCGGCCTGCTCAACCTGGAAGGGGTGCTGACGGGCATCGAGGGGCTGGCGTGGGTCCATCTCGGCCGCCGGGACGTGGTGCGCCACCGGATCGTCGCCGACATCGTCTCGGCGTTCGAGGCGGCCGACGCCTCGCGCGCCTGAGCGTGGGCCGGGGCACGGGCCGGCGCCGATGAGCGTCGAGGTCTTCGCCGCCGACGAGCAGCGCGACCAGCCGGTCGACGCGCTCAGGCTGGTCCGCCTGGCCGAGGCGGTCCTCGCCGACGAGGGTGTGAGGGGCGACGCGGAGCTGTCGGTGCTGTTCGTCGACGAGGCGGCCATCGCCGAGCTCAACGAGAAGTTCCTCGACAAGCAGGGCCCCACCGACGTGCTCGCCTTCCCGATCGACGAGGACCCGGCCGACAGTGGCCGCTCGCCCGATTCGGGCGGCAGCGGGCCGGGTTTCACCGGTGAGCTCGACGAGGCGCCGACGCTGCTCGGCGACGTGGTGATCTGCCCGGCCGTGGCCAGGCGCAACGCGCTCGAGCACACCGGGAGCTACGAGGACGAGATGGCCCTCCTGGTCGTCCACGGCGTATTGCACCTGCTCGGCATGGACCACCTCGACGACGACGAGGCCGAGGAGATGGAAGAGCGCGAGCGCGAGCTGCTCGCCCGCCACCACGGCGTGATGGTCAACCCCCGGTTCCGCCCCCGGCCGCCGGGCTCGCCGACCGGGCGGGCGGCGCCCGGGCCGAGCGGCGGGAGGCGGATCGCTCCGCCGGCGCCCCGGGGTGGCTCCCCCGAAGCGGGCGACGGCCCGCCGCGCACGAGATGATCTCCGCCGCCGACCCCCCAAGCCATCACTTCGACGGCACCGACGCCGGGCTGGTGGCCGCGGTCGTGGTGCTGATCGTGCTCACCGGGTTCCTCGCGCTCTCCGAGACCGCGCTCACCCGGATGTCCCGGGTGAAGGCGTTGAGCCTGGTCGAGGAGGGGCGCCGGGGTGCTAGGACCCTCCTCGGGGTGGTCGAGAGGACCGAACGGGTCCTGCCGGTAGTGCTGTTCGCGCTGGAGATCACCACGCTGGTGGCGGCCACCCTGGTGGGGGTCGTCGCAGCCCACGTGCTCGGCGCGATCGGGGTGATCGTGGCGACGGTCTTCGAGATCCTGGTGATCTTCGTGGTCGCCGAGCTGGCTCCGAAGACCTGGGCGGTGCAGCACGGCGAGCGGGCGGCCCTGCTCGCCGCCCCGGTCATCCGCGCCCTCTACGCCGTCGCCCCCCTGCGCTGGGCGACGCGCGCCTTGATCCGGGTGGCCAACGCCCTCCTGCCGGGATCCGGCATGTCCGACGGCCCCTACACCTCGGACGGCATGATCCGCGCCCTGGCCGACACCGCCGCCGAGGAGGAGGTCATCGAGACCGAGGAGCGCACCCTCATCCACTCGATCATCGACTTCGGCGACACCGTGGTGCGCGACGTCATGGTCCCCCGGCCGGACACCGTCGCGGTCGAGGCCCGAGCCACCGTCTCCGACGTGGTGGACATCGCCATCGGAGCTGGCTACAGCCGCATCCCGGTGTACGGTCAGGGCATCGACGACGTGGTCGGGGTGGTCTTCGTGAAGGACCTCCTGAGAGCGGTACGTGACGAGCGGGAGACGGAGCCGGTGTCGGCCCTCATGCGGGAGGCCCACTTCACCCCCGAGAGCAAGCGGGTGTCGGAGCTGATGCGCGAGATGCAGGCGGAGAAGTTCCACCTGGCGGTGGTGGTCGACGAGTTCGGGGGCACGGCGGGCATCGTCACCCTGGAGGACCTGATCGAAGAGCTCGTCGGCGAGATCAGCGACGAGTACGACGTGGAGGCCAAGGACGTCGAGGTCCTCGCCGACGGGACGGTGGTGGTCAACGCGAGGATGCCGATCGACGAGGTCAACGACCTCCTGCCCGGGCCCGGCCTGCCGGAAGGGGACTGGGACACCGTCGGTGGGCTGGTGTACTCCGAGACCGGCCACGTGCCGACCGAGGGCGAGGAGGTCGAGGTCGACGGCCACCGGCTGCGCGCGGAAGGGGTGTCGGGGCAGCGCATCGGGAGGGTGCGCATCGAGCCCGCCCCGCCCGCTGGGGAGCTGTCGCCGCCAGCCGGGCGCGGGGACTGCGGTGGCTGAGCGCGAGGGCGCGACGGGCGCCGGCCCGGCGATGCGCTCGGGGTTCGCGACCCTCGTCGGGCGACCCAACGTCGGCAAGTCGACGCTGCTCAACGCGCTGGTCGGGACGAAGGTGTCGATCACCTCCCCGGTGGCCCAGACGACCCGGAACCCGGTGCGCGGGGTGCTCACCCGCCCCGGCCTGCAGGTGGTGTTCGTGGACACCCCCGGCATCCACAAGCCCCGGACCCTGCTCGGAGCGCGCCTCAACGACACCGCCGAGGGGGCGCTGCGCGGGGTGGACGTGACCGTCCTGGTCCTCGACGCCACCCAGAGCTTGGGGAAAGGGGACCGCTTCGTGGCCGGCCTGGTCCCGGTCGACTCGATCTGCGTGGTCAACAAGGTCGACGCCGCCTCCCGCAGGGCCGTGCTCGACCAGCTCCAGGAGGCCGCCGGCCTGGGTCTCCAGGAGTACTTCCCGGTGTCGGCGCGCACCGGCGAGGGCGTCGAGGCCCTCGTCGAGGCGATCGCCGGCCGGCTCCCCGAAGGGCCGCAGCTGTACCCCGACGGGGTGGTCAGCGACGTCCCGGAGGCCCGGTGGGTCGCCGAGCTGGTGCGCGAGCAGCTCCTGGCGGTCACCCGGGACGAGGTGCCCCACTCCGTCGCCTGCCGGGTCACCGAGTGGGAGTGGCCGCGGATCCGCTGCGAGATCCTGGTCGAGCGTGACAGCCAGAAGCCGATCGTCATCGGGCGGGGCGGCGCGGTGCTGCGCGAGGTCGGCACCCGGGCTCGGGCCCAGCTCCCCGCTGGGGCCTACCTGGAGCTGTTCGTCAAGGTCGAGCCCGGCTGGCAGGGCCGCCCCGAAGCCCTCGAGCGGCTGGGCTACTGATCGAGAGGACGAGAGGATTGGTCACCGGGAGGGAGCCTTGCCGCGGGTCGTCGATGAGATCGTCGAAGTCGGCGAGCAGCCTTCCCGGCTGCCTGCCCTGCCCGCTCCCCCGTCAGCCGACGAGGGCCTTGGTGGCCGCGGTGAGCGCGGCGAGGCCCTTCTTGGCGTCGCTGAAGAGCATCGCGGTCCTCGGGTCGGTGTACAGCTCGTTGTCCATGCCCGCGTAGCCGGAGGCCATCGACCGCTTGATCACGATCACGCTCTTGGCCTGGTCGACGTCGAGGATCGGCATTCCCGACACGGCGTTGCCGGGGCGGCGGGCGGCCGGGTTGGTGACGTCGTTGGCTCCGACAACGAGGGCGACGTCGGCCCGGGGGAGCTCCGGGTTGACCTCCTCCATCTCCTTCAGCTGGTCGTAGGGGACGTTGGCCTCGGCCAGGAGCACGTTCATGTGGCCGGGCATGCGCCCGGCCACGGGGTGGATGGCGTAGGAGACGTCGACGCCCCGCTCCTCCAGGACCGCGGCGAGGGCCCGCAGCTCGTGCTGGGCCTGGGCCGCCGCCAGGCCGTAGCCGGGGACCACGATCACCCGCTCGGCGTAGGCCAGCTGCAGGGCGGCGTCGTCGACCTCGATCGAGCGCACCGAGCCGCCTCCCGCGCCGGACGCCTCGATCCCGGCTGCCCCGGTCCCGAACCCGCCGACCATGATCGCCGGCACCGATCGGTTCATGGCATCGGCCATCAGTTTGGTGAGGATCGTGCCGGAGGCGCCGACCAGGGCGCCGGCGACGGTGAGGATGGTGTTGGACAGCACGAAACCGGCCATCGCCACGGCGGTGCCGGTGAAGGCGTTGAGCAGCGAGATCACCACTGGCATGTCGGCGCCGCCGATCGGCAGGACCATCAGCACCCCGACGCCGAGGGCGGCGGCGAGGGTGACCACGAGCACCGGCAGGCTCTCCACCCGGGCGACCACCGCCACGGCCGAGGCGAGCGCCACGACCGCCAGGGCGAGGTTCGCCAGGCGGCTGCCCGCGAAGCGGATCGGTTGGCTGGCGTAGCCCTGCAGCTTGGCGGCGGCCACCAGCGACCCGGCGAAGGTGACCGAGCCGATGATCACGTCGAGGACGGTGGCCAGCGCGGTGCCCGACCCTTGCTGGGGGTTACGGGCGTAGTCGGCCAGGGCGATCATCGTCGCCGCCCCGCCGCCGACCGCGTTGAACAGGCTCACCAGCTGGGGCATGGCGGTCATGAGGACCGATCTGGCCGCCCACAGGCCCACGCCGGCGCCGACGAGGGCGCCGCAGAGCAGCACCAGCCAGCGCCCGGCGGTCATCGCCCCCCCGTCGGCGACCAGCGCGAAGGCCGCGGCCACCGCGAGGACCATCCCGGCGGCCGACACCTGGTTGCCGCGGCGGGCGGTCGCGGGCGAGTTCATGAAGTGCAGGCCGAGCACGAAGCAGACCGCGGCGACGAGGAACGCCAGGTTCACCGCCTGGTGGAGGCTCACCGGCGCCCCCCGCCCGGGGGGGCCGTCTCGGTGGGCGCCGGCCGGCGCTTGAACATCTGCAGCATCCGGTCGGTCACCGCGTAGCCGCCGACGACGTTGGCCCCGGCAAAGGCCGCGGCGAGGAAGGTGAGCACGTAGCCGAGCGGGCCGTGGACCTCCGAGGAGAGCACGATCACCCCGACGAGCACCACGCCGTGGATGGAGTTGGCACCCGACATCAACGGCGTGTGCAAGGTGGCCGGGACCTTGCTGATCACCTCGAAGCCGACCAGGATGGCGAGCACGAACACGGTGAGCTCGCCGACGAATCCGGTGGTCATGAGGGTTCCTCCGTGGGGTGGGCGCCGAGCAGCGCGCGGGTGGCGGGGTGCACCACGGCCCCGCCGTGGGTGACGACGACCCCCGCGGTGATCTCGTCGTCCAGGTCGACGTGCAGCTCGCCGTCCACGACCAGGTGGGCGAGCAGAGCGGTGAGGTTGCGCGCGTAGGCGGTCGAGGCGCTGGTGGCGAGGCGTGAAGCCAGGTCGCCGGCGCCCACCACGGTGACCCCGCCGGGGGTCACGACCGCCTCGCCGGGGACCGATCCGGCGACGTTGCCGCCGAGCTCGGAGGCTCCCATGTCGACGACCACCGACCCCGGGCGCATCGCCGCGACCGCCTCGGCGGTCACCAGCTCCGGGGGGCGGCGGCCAGGCACCTGGGCGGTGGTGACGACGATGTCGTGGCGGGCGATGTGGCCGGCTAGCTCGGCCTGCTGGGCGGCCTGCTCGTCGGCGTCGAGGGCCCGGGCATAACCGCCGTCGCCGGCGGCCTCGCCGACCGAGGAGAGCTCGACGAACTGCGCCCCGAGCGACTCGACCTCGCCGCGCGACGCCGCTCGGACGTCGTAGGCGCGCACGACCGCGCCGAGGCGCCGGGCGGTACCGATCGCCTGCAGGCCGGCCACGCCCGCCCCGAGGACCAGGACCTCGGCCGGCCTGGAGGTACCCGCGGCGGTGATCAGCAGCGGCAGGTAGCGGGCGAAGTGCTCGGTGGCGACGAGGATCGCCTTGTAGCCGGCGGCGCTGGCCTGGGAGGAGAGGGCGTCCATCGACTGGGCCCGCGACAGCGTGCGGGGCAGGCCGTCGAGGCTCACGACGGTGACCCCGCGTGCCGCGAGGCGCTCCATCGCCTCGGGCCGCAGCAACGGCTGGAGGAGGCCGACGACCGCTTGGCCGGCGCGCAGGGCGTCGAGGTCGGGGACGCCGACGCACGCGAGCAGATCGGCCGCGTCGAGCGCGGCCCCCGGCGCCACCACAGTGGCCCCCGCCTTCTCGTAGTCGCTGTCGGCGAAGCCGGCGGCCGAGCCGGCCCCGGCCTCGACCACGAGGGTCGTGCCGGCGGTCTCCAGGCGCCCGACTACGTCTGGGGTGAGCGCGACCCGGCGCTCACCCGGCGCAGCCTCTCTCGCCACCGCGACCCGCAGGCTCACGACGCGGCCTTCCCCACCGACGACATTCGCCGAAGCGTAGCCGGGGCCGGCCGGGCCCAGGCTCGGACGGCGCGGGTCCGGGTGGGCTGCACGGGTGGGGTTCGCGTTGCGTCCCGCCAGGCGCCGGTCGTCGAAGCCCGCCGAGCCCGCCCGGGAGAGGAGGCGACCGCCGGCGAGGCCTTTCCCCTCCTCCCCCCCGAGAGCTGCGATCAGGGCGCAGCGGGCACCCCGAGGCGGCGCTCGAAGCCGGGAGGCACCACCAGGTCCTCCCGGCAGAGCTCGGCGACGCCGCTGCGGCCCAGGCCGGTGAGCGCCGAGGCCAGCCCGTCGCGCAGCAGGTCCAGGACGTTCTCGACCCCCGCCTGGCCGTTGGCCGCCAAACCCCACAGGTGCGCCCGCCCGATCATCACTGCCCGGGCGCCGAGGGCGAGCGCCTTGGTCACGTCCGATCCCCGCCGCACGCCGCCGTCGAGGAGCACCTCGACGCGGTCGCCGACCGCCTCGGCGATCGCCGGCAGGGCCCGGACGCTCGCCGGCGTGCCGTCGAGGTTGTTACCGCCGTGGTTGGACACCGACAGCGCACTGACCCCCGCGTCGAGCGCCCGCCGGGCCTCGTCGACGCGCATCACGCCCTTCAGCATGAACGGCCCGTCCCACTGCTCGCGCAGCCAGGCGACGTCGTCCCAGCTCGGCGGTGCCGAGCGCATCCAACGCCCGTAGGCGCCGAAGAAGCTCGGCGCCGGCTCCCCTGGGTCGGCGACCATGTTGGGGACGCCCAGGTCGGGCAGGTGCCCCGCCCTGGCGAAGTCCCACAGCCAGCGGGGCCGCAGGGCCACCTGCGGCGCGTAGCGCCGCACCGCCTCCCAGTCGATGCGCTCGGGGATGAACGGGCTCCCCCAGTCCCGACCGTAGGAGAACGACCAGTCGAGGGTGGCGATCACCCCGACCGCCCCGGCCCGCCGGGCGCGCTGCATCCGGGCGCGCATCTCCTCGCGGTCGCCGACCCAGTACATCTGGAACAAGGTCATCGGGTTGGCCGCGGCGACCTCCTCGACCGGCTTGCTGGCGAAGCCCGACAGGCCCATCGCCACCCCCCTGCTGGCGGCCGCCCGGGCCACGGCGAGCTCCCCGTCGGGGTGGACCGCCTGCACCCCCGTCGGGCTGATCAGCACCGGCATCGACAGCCGCTGGCCCATGACCGTCGTCGCCAGGTCCCGCTCGGCGGCCAGCCCGGCGGTGCGCGGGGCGAAGCCCAGCTCGGCGAAGGCGGCGACGTTGTCCGCCGCCGTCGTCCCCCGCTCCGAGCCCGCGACGAGCGCCCCGTACACCCCCGCCGGCAGGCGGCGGCGGGCACGGCGCTGGGCCTCGGCCACGGTCTCGAACCACGGATTGCCCATCCCGTCCTCCGTTCGCCGCTCCCGCCGGGCCGGCTGCGAGCGCCCGGCCCCGCCGCCTCGGCACACGGTACCGGCCGGCGGGGCAGTGACCAACCCCGGCAGACCGGCCCGGCGCCAGCCGGCTTCCCGCGCGCTCCAGGGCGTGGGCGCGCTACCTGGCGATAGTCCTCGACGGCATGGTGAGCGCCCGGGCGGAGCCGACCGACGCCGGATCACCGCCTTCACCCGGGTTTTGCGACAGCTGCTGAGCTGAGCCCTGAGCCCGCCGGGCCAGGCCCCCGCCGGGTCAGGCCATGGTGTCGAGGATCTCGACGACCACCTCGGTGGTGGTCCCCGGGTGCAGGAAGCAGAAGCGGGCGACGGTCTCGCCGAGCCAGACCGTCGGGGTCACGAACCCGACCTGGTCGGCGAGCAGCCGGCTGGTCCACTTGGAGTAGTCGTCGGCCGACCAGCCGACCCGCCGGAACAGCACCACCGACAGCTCCGGGTCCCGGAGCAGCTCCAGGTAGGGGCGCTCGGCGATCATCCCGGCCGTCTCGGTGGCCAGGTCGACGGCCGCGTCTATCGCGTCGCGGTAGGCGTCGGTGCCGTGCACCGCCAGGGAGAACCAAAGCGGCAGGCCCCGCGCCCGGCGGGTCAGGTGGTAGGCGTAGTCGCTCGGGTTCCACTCCTCGGGAGCGTCGGTGTGCAGCACGTCGAGGTACCCGGCATCCTGGGTGTGCACCGCCTTGGCGAGCCACGGCTCCCGGTACACCAGGGCGGCGCAGTCGAAGGGGGCGAAGAGCCATTTGTGGGGGTCGACGACCAGCGAGTCGGCGTGGCGCAGACCGGAGTACCGAGGCCGGACGCGGTCGGAGAACAGCGCCGCCCCCCCGTAGGCCCCGTCCACGTGGAACCAGAGGCCCAGCTCGCGCGCCAGCGCGCCGACGCCCTCCAGGTCGTCGACGATCCCGGCGTTGGTGGTGCCCGCGGTGGCCACCACCGCGGCCAGCTCGTCCTCGTGGCCGGCCACCGCGGCCCGCAGCCCGGCGCCGGTCAGGTGCTGCTCGTCGGTCTCGACGACCAGCGCGTCCATGCCGACGACGTGCAGCGCCTTGGCCACCGAGGAGTGGGCCTGGTCGCTGACCGCCACCTTCGGCCGTTCCCCGGGAACCCCCCGCCGCCGGGCGAGGTCACGCGCCACGACCAGCGCCGAGAGGTTGCCGGCCGAGCCGCCCGAGACGAACACGCCACCGGCGCCGTCGGGCAGGCCCGCCAGCCGGGCGAGCAGCTCGAGCACCTGGTTCTCGGCGGCGACCGCGCCCGCTGCCTCGAGCCACGAGGTTCCCTGCAGCGACGAGCAGGACACGACCATGTCGAACAGCAGGGCCGCCTTGGTCGGCGCCGCGGGGATGAACGACAAGAACCTGGGGCTGTCGCAGGAGATGACCGCCGGCGCGAGCTTCTCGGCGAAGAGGTCGAACACCAGGGCGGGGTCGTTGCCGGCCTGCCCGAGCAGGCCGGCGAGCGCGGCGTCGAGCTCTGCCTTGACCCCCGGGTGGTCGAGCGGCCCCGGCTCCAGCGCCAGGCGCTCCCGGCAGTAGCCGAGGACCCGGTCGGCCAGGTCCCCGTCGAGCTCGAACATCGACCTTGTCGCCACCGCTGACCCACCTCCCGGCCGGCACCGCTGCCGAGGCCGGCCGACGACGCTACCAAGCGGGTCGGCGGGGCCGACAGGGCAGCCGCTCCGGGTCGGGCGGGGTCGGGTCGGGCGGGGTCCGGGTCAGGCGGGGTCCGTATGCTCCCCGGGTGGTCGACTCCTTCCCCCGCCAGCAGGCCCGCACCCACCGCTTCACCCTCGGCACCCCCCGGGACCTGCGGGTGAGCCCGGACGGGGAGCGAGTGGTGTTCCTGCGATCCACCGCCGGCGACGAGCCCTGCACCAGCCTGTGGAGCCTCGACCTCGCCGAGGGCACCGAGCGCCTCGTCGCCGACGCCGCGGCGATCGGCCCGGGCGTAGCAGACAGCCCGGCCGAGCAAGCTCGCCGGGAGCGGGTCCGCGAGCGCGCCCGCGGGATCGTCGCCTACAGCGCCGACTGCCGCCTCGAGCGGGCGGTGGTGGTCGTCGGCGGCACCGCCTGGCTTGCCTCCCTTGCCGGCGGGGGTGCCCCGGCGGCGCCCGAGCGCCTCGACCTGGCCAGCCCCGAGGTCTTCGACGCGCGGATCGACCCCACCGGCCGGCGGGTTGCGTGGTGCTCCGAGCGCGGCCTGTGGGCCGCCGAGCTGGACGTCGCCGGCAGGGTCGTCGCCGGCAGCAGCCGGCCGGTTGCCGTCGAGGACGACCAGGCGGTGCGCTGGGGGCAGGCGGAGCTCGCCGCAGCCGAGGAGATGGGCCGCCGGGAGGGCTACTGGTGGGCGCCCGACGGCAGCCGACTGCTCGTCGCCAGAGTCGACGACGGGCCGGTCGCCGCGGTGTGGATCTCCGATCCCACCCGGCCCGAGTGCCCCCCCGTCGCCCACCGCTACCCCTTCGCGGGCACCCCCGACGCAGTCGTCACCCTCTGGTGGGTGGAGCTCGACGGCACCCGCCGGGAGATCGGCTGGGACCGCGAGCAGTTCCCCTACCTGCCGGTGGTGCGCTGGCCGGAGACTGGCGACGCGTCGGCCCTGGCGCTGGTCGAGCGGCGCGACCACCGGATCGCCCGGGTGCTACGGCTCGACCCGGCCGGCGCCCCGGCGGCGGTGATCGCCGAGCGGCGGGACCCGGCCTGGGTCGACTGGGCGGGCGGGACGCCAGACCGCCTCGGCGACGGGCGCCTGCTCTGGTCTGCCGACGCCGACGACACCCGCCGTCTCACCGCCGACGACGAGCCCCTCACCCCCGCAGGCCTCCAGGTGAGGGGGGTCATGGGCACCCCGGGCGACTCCGTCGTCTTCACCGCGTCGGGCGAGCCGACGACCGTCGAGCTCTGGAGCCGGTCGCCCGCCGGGCTCGATCCGATCGACCGGGGAGGGGTGGTCCTTGCCGCCGCGGTTGGCGGCTCGACGGTCCTCATCGCCCGCCGCAGCCTCGGCCGGCCCGGCCTCGAGCTGCGGGTGCTCCGCCCCGGACCCGGGCCCGCGCCGGCCGCGCCGGCGAGCCACGCCGCCACCCCGGTCATCGCTGCGTCGGTGGCCGTCCACGAGGTCGGCGGTCGCGGATTGCGGACCGGACTGGTGCTGCCCACCGGCCACCGCCGCGGTTGGCGGCTGCCGGTCCTCCTCCGCCCCTACGGGGGCCCGGGCGCCCAGCGGGTGCTGGCCGACCACCATGCGTGGCTCGAGGACCAGTGGTGGGCGGACCAGGGCTTCGCGGTGGTCGTGGTCGACGGGCGGGGCACGCCCGGCCGGGGGCCGTCGTGGGAACGGTCGGTGGCCGGCGACCTCGCCGGCCCGGTCCTCGACGACCAGGTGGAGGCGCTGGCGGCCCTCGCCGCGGCGGAGCCCGACCTGGACCTCGGCCGGGTGGGGATCATGGGGTGGTCCTTCGGTGGCTACCTGGCGGCCCTGGCGGTGCTGCGCCGCCCCGAGGTGTTCCACGCCGCGGTGGCCGGTGCCCCGGTCACGGACTGGCGCCTGTACGACACCTACTACACCGAGCGCTTCCTCGGCCGGCCCGACGAGGACCCCGGAGCCTACGAGCGCAGCGGCCTGCTCGGCGACGCCCACCGGCTGCGCCGGCCGCTCATGGTCGTCCACGGCCTGGCCGACGACAACGTGCTGGTCGCCCACAGCCTCCGGCTCTCGCAGCTCCTGGTGGAGGCGGGCCGGCCCCACACGGTCCTCCCGCTGCCCGGCATCACCCACATGGCCGCCCGGGAGGAGGTCGCCGAGCACCTGCTGTCGCTCCAGCTCGGCTTCCTCGCCGGCGCGCTGGGCGTCGAGCTTCCCACCCAGTCGGCGTAGGCCGCCGCCGGGCACCGCGCAGCGCCATCGGGCCGGACCGCCGCGCAGCGGCACCGGAACGGCCCACCTCGCGGATCGCTCCGGGGCCGCCACCTCGCGGGTCGCTTCGCAGCTCAGTGCCGGGCGGACTGGCCGGCGGCGATGGCCCGGGCGACCCGGTCGCCGCCGAGGATGCGCTGCAGCCGGCCGACCGGGCCGGGTGCGAAGCCGGCTAGGTAGGCCCCGGCGGTGAGCGCCAGGGGTGCGACGACCACCTCCGCCCGGTCGTGCTCGACCGCGCCGAGCGCCGCGGCGGCAACCTGCTCGGGGCTGCGGGTCCCGACGCCGCGCGGGAGGGTCGCCCCCGACTCGGCGAACATCCCCGCGTCGCGTACGAAACCGGGGAGCAGGACGCTCACCCCGACGCCGGTGCCGTGGAGGTCCTGGCGCAACGCGAGGCCGAAGCCGCGCAGGCCGAACTTGGTGGCCGCGTACAGCGACGACTCCGGGGTCGCGGCGACCCCGGCGAGCGACGACACCAGCAGCAGGTGGCCTCGACCGCGCCCCACCATCGCGGGGACCGCGGCCCGGGCCAGCCGGATCGGGGCGTGCAGGTTGACCGCGAGGGCTTGCTCGATGCCGGCGGCGTCGAAGCCGTCGAGGCGTCCCGACGCGGGAAGGGCGGCGTTGGCGACGAGGATGTCGGCCGCCTCCGCCTCCCGGCACAGGCGCTCCACGTCGGCGGCCAGCGCGAGGTCGGCGACGACCGCCCGGCCCCCGGTGCGGGCGGCGAGCTCCCCGAGGGCCGCTTCGCGCCGCCCGGTCAGCACCAGCTCGGCGCCGGCGGCGTGGAACGCCATGGCCAGCGCCCGGCCGATGCCGCCGGTCGCCCCGGTCAGCACCACCCGCGCCCCGCTGGCGCGCATCACCCCACCTTCCCGTCGTGGGCCCTGCGGGGCTCCCCCGCCGCGGTCGGCGGCTCCAGGGTCGCCTGGATGTACTCGAGCGCGTGGCGCCGGCGCTCGTAGGGCCCCCAGTACATCGACATGCGGGCTCCCCGCCGGTACCCGACCGCGTCCGCCAGCACCCGCCGGGTGTTGGGCGAGCCGCGGCCCCCGGCCGCCTCCCCCGCCTCGAGCTTGGAGACCACCCGGCCGGAGCCGAGCACCTGGGACAGCCGGGCGACCTCGAGGACCCGCTCGGCGATGTTGCGCCTCAGCAGCAGCGGCCCCGGGCGCACGCCCTCCAGCCAGCCCCGCCACAAGCCGCCGAGGCGCTCCGCCGCCCAGGAGCGCAGGTCGCCGTGTCCCAGGTCGGGGTACTCCGGCCCGCGCACGCACACCGCGGCGGAGCGCAGCACCGCCCAGGTGAGCGGGTTGACCAGGTCGCCGCCGGGCGTCGCGACCTTGCCGACGAAGCCGGGAGCGCTCACCCCGGCGGGGTCGGAGGCCAGCTCCTCCCAGCTCAGGCACGCCACCCGGGGGGGCTCGTGGGTCCGGCGCAGCTCCGCCAGGCTGAGCCGCAGGGCCTGGAGCGAGGCGTCGTCCCAACCCTCCTCGGCGACCGCGACCACGTCGATGTTGCTGAGCGGGGGGCGGAAGTCCCCGAGGGCCACCGACCCGACCGCGTACAACCCGGCGAGGCGGCCCGGGGACCGGGAGTCCAGGTCGTCGGCGAACGCCCTCAGCCGGACCAGCACCTGGGAAGGCAGCACCACCCCCAGTCTGGCCGCGGGGAGCACCGAGCGGTAGGCCCCTCCCCCGCCGCCGGACCGGGTCAGCCGCCGGTGGCCAGCGCCCAGGCGAGCATCTGCTGGTACAGCTCGAGGATCCTCGTGCCGTAGAGCGGGTCGGTGGCCCACACGCCGGTGAGCGCCGGCCAGGTGGTGCAGCACCCCTCCGCGTACTGGCTCGACGGGTCGAGGGCGGCGAGCACCGGTGGGGCGGCCAGCTGCGCGGCGGTCAGGCCGGGCTGGGCGTAGGTGCGCAGCAGCTGGATCTGCGCCCGGACCCCGAGGCGGGCGTTGGGGAACTTCCAGCCCGCGGCGCAGGTACCGCAGTGGCCGATGCCGGCGAAGTTGTGCTCGACGACCGCGTCCCGGGAGCTGAACCCGCCGGTCTCCAAGACCGCCTGGGCGAAGGCCAGGTCGCCGCGCACCCCCTCGGCGTCGCCCTCGGCGATGTACCAGCGGGCCAGCTCGCCGATCGGTGTCGCGATGAGCGCGACGTAGCCACTCGCCCGGAACCAGCCGGCCAGCTGCGCGGCGTCGAGGGCCGGCCGGCCGAGGATCGTCGGGACCGGGTCGGGCGAGCTGCCCTCGGGGCCCTCGAAGCCCGCCACCGCCACCTGCCGGCGGGCCCGGGCCTGTCGCAGCTGCCCGAGGGCCGCGGCGAGCGTCGCCCGGGTGGTGCCTGTCGAGGCGGTGGCCACGGAGAGGACCGACGCGCTCGTGGCCCGGGCCACCGCCGCCTCCCGGGCAGCCCGGCGAGCGCGCAGCAGCGCTGCCGAGCTGCGGGCCTCCGCCCGAGCGGCCAGCTGCAGCGACCGCCCGGAGCCGCGCTGCTCCGCCTCGAGGGCGGTGAGCACGGTCGCCAGCTCCCCCTGCTCGTCGGCGACGAGCTGCGCCTGGCCGTACCCCACGCCGACCTGGGCGGTCGACCCTACGTACGCGCCGACCGCCAGGGCCCCCAGACGGCGGTCGGCGGCCTCCACCCCTCCCGCCGCCCGCAGGCGGGCGGCGGCCGCGACCGTCCGGGCAGCCGAGGCCACCGCGAGGCGCCGGCGGTCCAGGGCCTCCGCGGCCACCGTGTCGGTCGCCGCCGCCCGGTCGGAGGCGAGGGCGGCGAGCTGGCGACCGAGGGCGGCCCGGTCGGAGGCGACGGCCCGGCGGGCCAGGAGGACCGCGGCGTCGGCCCGGCGGGAGACGAGCTGCAGCTGCTCGGCGTGGATCTCGCGGTCGAGGGCCTCTACGACCTGAGCGGTCGTCATGCCAGCGGCGCGCATCCCGTTGATCTTGGCCAGCGTCTTGGCGGGAAACCATCCGGCCGCCGACCCCGCATCCTTGACCAGCTGCTCCAGGCGGGCCTGCAGCGTCGCGTCTTCGCCGGAGGCCTCGGGTGCTGCGTTGTCCGCCGGCGGGGCGGGTTCAGGCGGGATGTCGACCACGGGGCCGGACGGTGCGTTA
>JAJZWW010000403.1 GCA_021846485.1 Actinomycetes bacterium | reverse complement strand
GGGCAGGGCCACCAGCAGCCCTTCCCGCAGCGTGCGGAAGAACCGCTCGCAGGCGGCCTTGTCCGTCGGGGTGAGCGGGCGGGCCGGCTGGATGGAGATGCCGAGGCGCTCGCACACCGCCAGCAGATGCTCGGAGAGGTAGATCTTGCCGTGGTCGACCACCAGCGTCTCGGCCGCCACCCCCGGCAGCCCGCCCTCCCGGCATGCGCCCGCGTTGGCGAAGCAGGCCCTCTCGGCGTCGACCACCACCACCTCGGGCAGCCCGCCGTAGGGCAACAGGCCGCTCCCCGTGCTGCGCGTCGAGGCCGGGGTGAGCGTCTCGAACAGCACCACCGCGGCGTCCACCGCCTTGGTCGAGAGCGGCGAGAGGCGCAGCCCGCAGATGGCCCGGGAGAACAGGTCCATGGCGATGGTCAGCTCCAGGCGGACCCAGCGCAGGGTGAGCGGCTCCATCGCGAACACGTCGAGCGGGGTCGTGTCCAGCAAGAGGTACTCGCCCGGCCGGGTCGCCCGCAGCCGGCCATACACGCCCGAAGGGCGCGCCGCGATCGACCGCTTCTGTTTCGTCGCGCCGACGAAGGCGCCCGTGCCCCGGGTCAGCTCGCCGAGCACGACCCGTGCCTTCTTCGGTCCAGGAAGTGGCACGACGTCGGCGCCGTGCTCGGCCTCCAGCCGGGCCGCCACCCGCTCCAGCAGCAGCTGTTTGGTCGGACGCGACGCGTCGGTGTGCTCCGCCAACACCGTGCGGCACATCTCGAGCCAGCGGGCGTCCACCCCAGAAAGCGGGTCGGACGGCGCGCCCCTTCCGTCGAGAAGACCGACCGGGCCGACCTCGCGCACCGCCGCCGCCCACCGCTCGACCGTCCGCGAACCGATCCCGAGCTCGGCTGCCTTCGTCCGGTAGCGGTCCATGAGCGGGAGCGCCGGGTCATAGCCAGGCCGGGGCTCGCCCGGCTCAGCGAGGTCCGCACTGCCGGAGCGGTAGCCGGTCAGCACCTCGCGGACATGGCCGAGACGCTCGGTCAGCTGCGTTCGTTCCGTGTCGCTCAGGTCGTCGAGAAGCGAACCCATCGGCAAAGGAACGGTCTCGTGGCTCCCGAGCACCCGGGTGGTCGCATCGGCGAGCAGCGTGGCGGTGACCACCCGCTTGCGCGCTCCTCGGGGACCGGCGAGCACGACACAGCCGGCCTCCATGGCGACCACGGTCCACAGCTCGCCGTCGTGCGCGAGGCGCGCACCCGCCTCGACGGTTACCGTCCAGGCGTTCATGCCGCCCGCTCCAGCATCGTGTCGGCCGACAGCGGCACCGACAGGTCAGCTCGCAGGACGCCTCGCCAGAGCAGATGCAACGCCGCCGCCCGTGCTTCGTCGCCCTGCTGCGGCCAGGACTGCTCGACCTCGCAGAGCCGCACCGGCCTCGCCACTTGCTCGGCCACGGCCGACACGACTGTCTGGTCGAGCCGGGCCGGGTCGCGGTAGGCGGCCAGGAACCGTACGTTCGACAGCTGCACCGCCGGAGCACCGCTCCAGATCTCGTGATGCCAGCCCCGCTCGGCGAAGACAGCACCGGCCCACCCGAGGGCCTCGGCCACCTTCGCATCTGCCAGGCGATCTGCCGGCTTCACGTTCACCACGCTCACCGTCCCGTCACCGTCAAGCAGGAGAAAGTCAGGGACATGGTTCCGCTCCTTCCCGTTCACCGACGCCGTCAGAAACAGGGGCTGCGCAGCGATCGCCGCCACCGAAGGGTCGAAGTCGGCCAGCAGCAACCGGGCCAGCTCCAGCCGGCTCTCGTAGACGACATGCCGGCGCACCGTGGCCGCCCAGTACCAGCCCGAGAAGTGCGCCTGGCCATGGTGCCAACGAAACGTCCGCCACGGCCGGCCAGCCGCCAACGCCGCCGGGGACACCGAGACCAGATCGGAGTGAATGACCTCCCCGCCGCTGTCCCGGAACCTCACCCGAGCAGCGGGGGCGCACATGGGCGTTATGAGGAGCAGCGCTCCGCGGCCACGTCCCAACGGTAGTGGCACGGCCCTCGCGCTCCAGGGATTTCCCTCGGCCATTCGCCATCTTGCCGGCCCGTTCGCCACGCGTTCGCCAAGTAGGCGGCCTATTCGCCATCTTCTCGGCCTCCCTACAGCAGCTGACCACAGCTGGCTCAGGGGCCGGTGGTGATCGAGTTCGCCTTGGCGACGACCTTGGCCACGATGATCCCGACCGCAGTCAGCGCGAGCGCGGCGAGGAGCGCGGTGACGATCACCGTCTCGGTGGAGTACCCGGCCTCGGGATCGGCGCGAAGCGCCTGCCATCGGGCAAAGAGCACCCCGAAGAGGTTCTTGATGACGGTCAGTTCGTAGGACACGGCATGGGCCTGCCTTTCTGCTCGGCATTGCTGGTGGGGTCAGAGACTGTGGAGCACCCTTTCGACAGCGGGGAACCCGATGAAGAACAAGAACCCGGCGAAGAGCAGCACGACGGGAAGGCTCATGCGCTCACTGGCGGCCTGGTCTGCGGTCTCGGCTTCGGCGAGCTGGTGGGTGCGAAGTGAGGTCGCCTTCGCGGCCAGGCTGGAGCGGACCTTCGCGCCCTCGGTGCCGGCCAGGGCGACCGAGGCGGCGAGCTCGGACAGCTCGTCGACGCCGAGCTCGGTGCCGAGGCGGCCGAGCGCGGTCCACGGCGCTTCGCGGGCGAGGCGGGCCTGGTCGAGGGCGCGGCGCAGATAGGCGAACGGCCAGCCGGCCCCGATGCTCGCCGCGTCACTGAGCGCGCTCTCGACCCCGCCGCCGCCGGCCAGGGCGACGACGACCAGGTCGAGGAAGCTGGAGAGCGCGTGGCGGAAGTCCCGGCGCCTGCGGTTGGCGTCGGTGTGGATGCCGAGGTCGGGGACGACGAAGCCACAGACTCCGAGCACGAGCGCACCCCAGACCGGCAGGGCGAGCGGCACGTGCGCGCCGCCGAAGGCGAGCAGGGCGGCCATCGCGGGGACGACGAGCAGGCCCACGAGACAGAGCGTGACCTTCTCGGCGAGGTGGCGCTCGGCGCTGCGATCGAGCACGGCGAGGTCCTGGCGGATCCGGCCCGGCACCAGCCACCCCGCGCCCAGGTGGCCGAGCGCCTCCGCAACGGGACGTCCGAGCTGGGCGGCTATGCCGCCGTCGGAGACCGGGGCGAGGACCGGGGCTGCTTGCGGAACCCGCTTCAGCTGGGCGAGCGCGTCTGCGAGGGAGGCCCGGGACGGGAACAGTCCGCGCACCACCAGCCACACCCCGAACCCGGTCCCAGCACCGAGAACCAGTGCGGTGATCACGGCGCGATCCCCGGCGTGCTCTCCGGAACCCCGAACTCGGCGTGTTCAGCGAGAAACCGCTCGGGGGCCCTCGGGCGAGTCATGCGGGAAAGCCACACGAAGGCGCCAGCGAACATGCCCCCGATCATGAGCAGCACGAGCTGGCCGAGAGCGGAGTCGTAGGGGGAGAGGTAGAAGCGGTTCAAGACCGCAAGGCCGAGCGCGAGCCCGGGCGGCTTGGGCGA
>JAJZWW010000402.1 GCA_021846485.1 Actinomycetes bacterium | reverse complement strand
TCGCCGCCGGACTCAGCGTGGCCGGCCAACGGCCTCCTCGAGCGTCGCCGCGGTGGCGCACAACAGGTCCTCGTCGCCGGGGCCGGCGACGAGCTGCAGGCTCGGCGGCACCCGCTGGCGCCCCGGCACCGGCAGGGCGAGCGCCGGGAACCCGGCACCGCTGAGCGGGGCGGTGGCGAGGAGGAGGCGTCCGTCGTCGGGATCGTCGAGGCCCGGCGGGCCGCCGAGCAGGGTCGGCAGGGCGAGCACGCCGCCGGCGCGCTCCAACGTGCGGGCGAGCTCACGGCGCCAGCCGTCCAGCTCGGCACGGGCCCGGGCCAGCTCGGCCGGCGGCAGCGCGGCACCCAGGGCGAGCATCTCCCGGATGCGCCCGTCCACCCCGTCGGGCTCGGCCAGCAGCCGGCGGTCCGACTCCCAGGCCTCGGCGAGGATCACCGTCAAGACGGCGTCGCCCGCCCGGTCCCACCCCGGCAGGCGCAGCTCCACCACCGGGAGGCCGGTGGCGGCCAGAGCGGCGTCGAGCTCGGCGTCGACCTCCGGGCGGGTGCCGGGCAGGCGCACCCGGCCGATCCCCGGCGCCGGCGCCGGAGCTGGCGCGAACCCCGGCTCGAGCAGCTGCATGCCGACCACCACCCCGGCCACGTCCCGGGCCATCGGCCCGACCGTGTCGAAGCTCGGGGCGAGCGGCCAGACCCCGCCCGTCGGCACCCGGCCCCAGGTGGTCTTCAGGCCGACCACCCCGCAGCACGCCGCGGGGATGCGCACCGACCCGGCGGTGTCGGTGCCGACCGCCACGTCGGCCGACCCGGTCGCCACCGCCACCGCCGACCCGCTCGAGCTGCCCCCGGGGACCAACGAAGCGTCGAGCGGGTTGACCGGCGTGCCGAACCAGGAGTTGACCCCGGTCGCGCCAGCGGCCAGCTCATGGAGGTTGGCCTTGCCGACCAGGCGGGCCGCTCCGACCTCCAGCGCGGCCCGCAACCCGGCGAGGCACTCCGCGTCGCTCCCCGCAGGAGCGGCCCGGCGGGCCACCGCCGCACTGCCCGCGGTGGTCGGCACGCCGCGGACGTCGATCAGGTCCTTGACCGCCACCCGCGGCCCCCCGGAGCCGTCTTCCAGCGGGGTGATCATCGTGGGCACGGCGCGATCCTGCCAGCCGGGGGCCGCCGGCGAGGCGGGTGCAGACCGATTGGGAGGCCTTTCCCCGAGTGGTTAGCCTGGGACCGATGCTGCTCGCGCTGCTCGCCACCGTCAACCTGTACGCACCGCCCGCGGCCCACCACGACAACACTCCCTGGGACGTCTTGATCGTCGCCGCCATCTCCATCGGCTTCGTGCTGGTCATCGCCGGCATGGCCTCCGTCGGGCGCCGGCCGCCCGAACGACAGGACTAGCTAGCCCTCCAGCGCAGGCTCTTGGTCCTCGAACTGCGTGCGGTACAGCTCGGCGTAGAGACCGCCGGTGCCGAGCAGCTCGTCGTGGGATCCCCGCTCGACGATCCGCCCGGCGTCCACCACCAGGATCTGGTCGGCGCGCCGCACCGTCGAGAGGCGGTGGGCGATCACGATCGACGTCCGGTCCTCCAGGGCCCGCGAGAGAGCCTCTTGGACCGCCACCTCCGACTCCGAGTCGAGGTGCGCGGTCGCCTCGTCGAGCACCACCACGTCCGGGGCCTTGAGCAGCAGGCGGGCGATGGCGATCCGCTGCTTCTCCCCACCCGACAAGCGGTAGCCCCGGTCGCCGACCAGCGTGTCGAGACCGTCGGGGAGCGACTCGACCAGCGGCAGGATCTGCGCCGCTTGGAGCGCTTCGACCAGCTCCTCGTCGGTCGCGCCCGGCCGGGCGTACAGGAGGTTGGCGCGGATCGTCTCATGGAACAGGTGCGCGTCCTGGGTCACCACGCCCACCACCTCGTGGACCGAGGCGAGCGTGGCGTCGCGCACGTCGACGCCGTTGATCCTCACCGCCCCGGCCCGTACGTCGTAGAGGCGAGGGATCAGGTGGCTGATCGTCGTCTTGCCGGCGCCCGACGGCCCCACCAGGGCCACCAGCTGCCCCGGCTCCGCGGTGAACGACACGTCGAAGAGGACCTGCTGGCGGGGCGCTTGCTCCAGCACCGCCACCGACTCGAGCGAGGCGAGCGACACCTCCTCGGGTGTCGGGTAGGAGAAGTCGACGTGGTCGAGCTCGACCCGGGCAGGGCCGCGCCCGAGCTCCACGGCGCCGGGCCGCTCGTCGACGAGCGGCTGCAGGTCGAGCACCTCGAAGACCCGGTCGAAGCTGACCAGGGCGGTCATCACGTCCACCTGGACGTTGGACAACGAGGTGAGCGGACCGTACAGGCGGTTCAGGTAGGCGGTGAGAGCCACCACCGTGCCGACCAGCAGCGCCCCGTGCGCGGCCATCAGCCCGCCCACCCCGTAGACCAGGGCGGTGGCCAGCGACGCGGTCAGCAGGAGCGACACGAAGAAGACGCCGGAGTACAGCGACTGGGTGATCCCGATGTCGCGCACCCTGCCCGCCCGCTCGGCGAACACGTGCCCCTCCGCCCCGGAGCGGCCATAGAGCTTGACCAGCAGGGCCCCCGAGACGTTGAAGCGCTCGGCCATCGTCGAGCTCATCTCGGCGTTGAGGTTGTACCCGTCTCGGGTGATCTTCGCCAGGCGGCGGCCCACCGCGCGCGCCGGGAAAAGGAACACCGGCAGGATCACCAGCGCCAGCAGGGTTATCTTCCACGACAGGACGAGCATCGCGACGAGCGTCGCCCCGACGGTCATCAGGTTGCCCACCACCGAGGAGAACGTGTTGGTGAACGCCTGCTGGGCGCCGAGCACGTCGTTGTTGAGGCGGGAGATGAGCGCCCCGGTCTGGGTCCGGGTGAAGAATGCCAGGGGCATCCGGTCGATGTGGTCGAACACCCGAGTGCGCATGTCGTAGATCAGGCCCTCCCCGATCACCGCAGACACCCACCGCTCCGCGAGAGTGAGGACCGCGTCGAAGACCGCCAGGGCGGCGAGCACGCCGGCGGCCACCGCGATGAGCTGCACGTCCCGGTGCCCGATCCCCTGGTCGATGATCATGCGGTAGAGCAGCGGGCTGGCCGCGCCGACCAGGGCGCCCACCACGATCATCACCAGGAACCCGGTCAGCTTCCAGCGGTAAGGGGACGCGAAGCGGGCAATCCGGCCGATCGTCCCCTTCGGGAGCTTCTGGCGGGTCACCGAGTCGTCGCGGCGCATCGACCGCATGAGCGCCCATGCGTTGGCCCCGCCAGGACCTCCCATTCCCATCGCCACGTGTCGTGCCCTCACCTTCCCTGGGGTCCTGCGCCGGCAACCCTCCGGGGGTACCGGCAGGAGAAGCGTATCGAGTCGTGGGATCAACTGTTCTGGACGGAACGATCAGTGGCGGGGGCACCGTAGGGTGAGAGGCGATGCCCCGGGGAGCCCACGACGACGACGGGAAGCGGGGTCCCTCTCGGGTCCATAGCAGGCCTCGGAGCACCTCGAGCGCTGCGGGTGTGGCGGTGTGGGGCAGG
>JAJZWW010000401.1 GCA_021846485.1 Actinomycetes bacterium | reverse complement strand
GTCGCCCGCTTCGAGTGGAGGTCGAGGATCTGGTCGGGGATGCCGGCGATCCGCCAGTGCCGCAACCGCCCCGACGGGCCACTGTCCGCAGTGATCCCGTAGCCCAACTCGACCGCCGCCGCCGCCACCCGGCCGACCTGGGTCGCCGCGTGCAGGTGCTCACGCCACAACGCGGTGGTCGCCGCCTTCCAACCGCCGGCCTCGTCGAGCATCTCGACCATGTTCGCGACCAGCACATGATCGTGCGGGCACGGGTCCCCCGCACGCGAGGTCGCGTGCCGAGTGACCGCGTACACCAGCCCTGATGTGGGGGTCCGGACAGCGGCGGTTACCCGCCGGCCGCCACCATTTCGCGTCACCGTTTCGAGGTAGGCGAGGGTCGCGTCGCGCTCTGCGTCCATGACCTGATGCATGTCCTCCGCGCGGCCGATCACCCCCAACTCCGCCACCGACTTGTGCGCCGAGATCACCAGTTCCATGCCCGGCCGACGCGACGACACAAGCCGCTCCGCGGACACCGGATGACATGCCCCGCCGGGCCCGAAGACCGCCTCGTACTCGTCGGCCGAGACCGCCCCAGACAGGCCGAGGCGGCCGGCGCCGGCGCCGCCCCAGACCAGCGGTGTCTCACCCCGGGAGGCGTAGTAGGCGAGCGCCTGGCCGGGGAAGTCGTCCCCGCGCTCGAGCCCGTCGCCCGGTGATGGGCCACCGACTCCGCCCCCATCATCCGCATCCACGCCACCAGACCTGCCACCCCCTCCCGACGACCGCCAGCCCCGATCACAATCACAAGCGACAGCTTGAAATCGTGTTCTGGCTATTGGCTTGGTCTACCAGAAGCAGAAAGGCTTGTCGTGGGGCAAATTGGTGAGCGGCAAGCAGCGGATAATAGCGGTCGGAAGAGGTGAATGGAAATGTGAGCGAGGGGTTCGGCGAGGACCGTGTTGGTGGAACGGAGCCGGGAGGAGAGCGGTCTGGGCGCTACCGGGAGTCGTGGCCGCGGACACGGCAACCCGGTGCATCCCACAGGGAGGAGGATGGTCACTTCACGCGGCAGGCGCCGGTTACGTGACGGTAGGGGTGGCGAGGCCAGCGAGGGGTCGCCGTAGCCCGGACGACGGGCGCCTGAGGGTGGAGAGCCGACGTCTTCCGCTCCTCGGGTCGGCGGCCAGCGGCAGCTGGCGGCCAACTCGCCAGGATCTACACCCTCGACCGCGCCTGGCGTCGGGCCCGGTCGTCGGTCGGGCTGCCCCATCTCCGTCTGCACGACCTCCGCCACACCGGCAACACCCTCGCGGCTGCCACCGGCGCCAGCACCCGGGAGCTGATGGTGCGCATCGGTCACGCCAGCCCGCAGGCCGCGCTCATCTACCAGCACGCGTCGGCGGAGCGGGACCGGGGCATCGCCGCAGCCCTCTCCAAGCTCGCCGAGGTCGAGTGACGTACCGAGCCGCCTGGGTCACGTTTGGGTCACGTTCGGTCCCGAACGAAGCGCTGGCGCCCCGGACACCGCCCCTGACCTGCGGCTTCGCGAGTACCCCCAACGGGATTCGAACCCGTGCTGCCGCCTTGAAAGGGCGCCGCGGCCACCCCGCTGACCACCTCCGTTTTGCAAAGTCGCAGCTAGAGCACGGTATGAGCTAACCAGACGCGCCCTCTACAGCCCCTCGTCGACCCCTCATGATGGCACGATGATGGCACGAGGAGTCAGTGCAACTGGTCGGTCTAGAGCCTGGTGCTGTGCTGGGTTCACGGTAGGGCGAGCCGAGCCGGTCGACTGTGATCGCTATGTGTTTGGGTGCGCCGTACACTTGTGACATGGCCGACATCACGACGAGCCGCCCCGAGCTTCGAGCGCATGAGCGGTCCATGCGCGTGCCGTTCGAGACGGTGGTGAAGGAGCTGCGCGACCTGCTGACCCCTCGACTCGTCGCCTACATCGGCGGTGTCCGCGAGACCCGCGCCGTGCACCAGTGGGCTGATGGGACCAGAGAGGTCAAGTCCGCCGAGGTCGAGGACCGACTGCGGTTCACGCTTCAGGTGGCGTTGCTGTTAAGCGAGCACGACGCAGCTCGGGTCGTGCAGGCGTGGTTCCAGGGATTGAACCCGCACCTGGAGGACCGCTCGCCGGCCCGGTTGCTCCGTGACGGTGATCTCGGCGAGGTCGGTCCAGCGGTCCTCGCCGCGGCACGCGCTTTTCTCATCGGCGGGTGAAGCAGGCCGATCTCCCAGTGGAGGTGTTCCGACTCGGGCGGCGACCGGATCCTTGGGCGTGGCCGGATTGGGCCTACGTCGGGGCCGACGGGACGTTCGGCAATCGCTACGACGACCCCCTCGGGATCTACCGGGTGCTGTACGCCTCGACCCGACGCGTCGCCACCTTCGTGGAGTGCCTCGCATACTTTCGAGCAGACATCGAGGTGGTCGCCGGGCTGGCCGAGATCGCCGGCGAAGACGGGGATAAGGAGCCGGTCGCTGCCGGTGTCGTGCCGGCGGAATGGGTCGCGCAGCGCTGCGTCGGACGTGGCGCGCTCGCCGGCGACTACGCCGACCTCGGCCATCACGAGTCGCTCGTAGAGCTGCGCACGGCGCTTGCAGCCCGTGTAGTCCACTACGGGCTCCACGACCTCGATGCCTCCGCAATTCGGCTCAGCGCACCTCGGGCGTTCACCCAGGAGGTCGCCCGCTACGTCTTCGATCAGACCGCCATCGGCCAGCGCCGCTGGAACGGACTGTCGTATCTGTCGAAGCACGGAGACGACCTGAGGAACTGGGCGATCTTCGAGCCGACTACGCCCGGGGCCATCGAGGTCACGGACTTCAGCCGAGATGACGAAGATCTCGGCGACGCCCTTGCGCTCCACGGTCTCGCCCTCGAGTAGGGCCCCTCGCTCTGCCAGTTGGTCAGGACCCATGCGGGGACCGTCTCCCGGCGCTCGAGGCATGGCGAATAGTTGGCTCGAATCTCGCCATTCGCGCCGCGCCCGACGAGCAGGGGTGGCTGGGTTTGCCTTGGTCTCGACTGGTTACCTGCGGCGCAGGGCCGGTGTCGCTTCGAGCCAAGTGTCGGTTGGTCCGAACTGCTCATGGAGGCGAAGGCCGGCGTCGTGCAGGCCGGATTCGAGCGTGTGGAGGTCGAGCCGGCGGACGGTGAAGTGCTGCGACCAGCGGCGTTCGCAGAGGGCGTAAGTGATGGTGGCGCTGAGGAGCTCCCCGTCGTAGGCGTGGACGGTGAGATCGGTGGCGACCTCCCCGATGGAGCCGGGATGGCTGCGGCCGACATCCCAGCGCCCGAACCACGACGGAGGTAGCCATTCGACGAGCAGTTGACCCCCCGATTCCACGTGGGCGGCTACGACCCGCAGGAGTTGGCTGTGTGCCGAGGGGTCGGGTTGGTTGACCAGGTTGCTGGCCAGGATGACGACGTCGAAGCGTCGCGCCAGGTCCAAGCTGGCGATGTCGGCCAGGACACCCTCGGCCTGGTGGAGGTGGGCGAGCATCTCCGGGGAGTTGTCCACGCCGGTCACGGGATGGCCGAGCGCACTGA
>JAJZWW010000400.1 GCA_021846485.1 Actinomycetes bacterium | reverse complement strand
GCGCATCGCGTCGACTCGCTCGGGGCCGGCGGCGACGAGGAACGGGGTGAGCAGCCACCCGCCCACGCCCCAGGCCATCCCGTAGCTTCGGCGCAGCTCCGTCGGGCCCCGGTCGAGGGAGCCGTACAGGTAGACCTGCTTGTGCACGGCCGACCCGTACCGGCTGAAGCCGGCCCCGGCGCTCTGGGCCGCCTCCATGGCGGTGAGGATGCGGCTGGCCAGCGTCCCCCCGCCCACCGCGTCGAAGGCCAGGGTCGCGGACGTCGCCCGGAGCGCCTCGGTGAGGTCGGCCATGAAGCGCTCACTGCTCGAGTCGCACACGTAGGTGGCGCCGGCGTCCCGCAACAGCTCGACCTGGGCCGGCGACCGCACGATGTTCACGAGGGGCACCCCGTCCTCGAGGCAGAGCCGGTTGAGCATCTGGCCCAGGTTGGACGCTGCCGCCGTGTGGACGAGAGCGGTGTGCCCCTCGGCCCGCATCGTCTCGACCATCCCGAGTGCCGTCATCGGGTTGACGAAGGCCGCCGCTCCCTCCGCGGCGGTCGCCCCGTCCGGCAGCACCAGGCACGCGGCGGCGTCGACGCAGCGGACCTGCGAGTACATGGCGCCGCCGGCCACGGCCACGAGCCTGCCGAGCAGGGCCTGGGCGGCGGGACCGGCACCCGCCGCGACCACCCGGCCGGCACCTTCGTTGCCCACCGGCATCGACTCGCCGACCCTGGCCGCGGCGGCACGAGCGGCGCCGGCGTCGAGCGGCGCGGTGACGACCGGGCGCTCGAGGGTGCCGGACGCCTGTGCCTTGCCCACGTCGGCGCCGGCGAGCAGCAGGCCCAGATCGGAAGGGTTGATCGGCGCGGCCTCCACGCGCACGAGCACCTGGCCCTCCGACGGCTCGGGCACCTCGACCTCGGCCAGCGACAGCTCCACCGTGCCCGCTCGGGTCACCAGCGAACGGAGCTGCAGGGCACGCTCCGGACGTTCCTCGGCCATGGTCCCCTCTTTCGGTTCGTCTTGTTCGATCCGTCTTGCCGCCCACTCGCCGCCGACGGCCCAGCATGCCACTCAGCGGCCGTCCTCCCGCCGGGCCGGCGCCCTTGCGCCCGGGTGGCGCCCTTGCGCCCGGGTGGCGCCCCGAGCACGATCGGACCATGCCGGCACCGGAAGACCGACCAACGACAACCCCGCGGCCCGCCGACGGGCCCGCCACCATCCCCGAGCTGCTCGCCTGGCGGGCCGTCCACGACGCGGAGCGGGTGTTCCTCGTCGTCGAGGGCCGACCGGTCACCTTCGGCGACCTCGACCGCCTGGCCGCACACGTGGCCGCGGGGCTCAGCGCCTGGGGGATCCGTCCCGGGGACCGGGTGGCCGTCGCCGCGCCCAACGGCCTACCGTGGCTCGGGCTGTTCTTCGGTGCAGCCAGGCTGGGGGCAGCGCTCGTGACCCTCAATCCCCGCTACCGCGAGCACGAGCTCCGGTACATGCTCAACCAGTCCGGCGCCCGGCTGTTGTTGTGCCCGGCCGTGACAGCGGAGCTCGACTTCACCACGTTCCTCGCCGGCTTCCGCGCCGAGGTCCCGACCGTCGAGCGCTACGTCTTCCTCGATCCACCCGACGGGGAAGGCCGCTTCGAGGGTGCCACCAACTTCGACGACCTGGTCGCTTCGGGGGTCGCTGCAGGGGCAGGGGGCCGGACTCCCGTCGGGGACCCGGTGGCGGAGGCCGGCGGCGAGCCAGGCCCGGACGAACCCGCTGTCGTCCTCTACACCTCCGGCACCACCGGACGTCCCCGGGGAGCCGTCCTCACCCACGGCAGCCTGCTCGCCTCCGCCCGGGCCCAGGTCGGCCACCTCGGCTGGGACGAGCACACGTCGACCGTCGGCTCCCTGCCCCTCAACCATGTCGGCGGGCTGACGTGTGGCATCCTGTCGCTGCTGGTGGCAGGAGGGACCGTCGTGCTGCTGCCTTCGTTCTCCCCGACCGCCGTGCTCGCCGCCACCGCCGCGCACCGCACCACTGTGCTGTCGGGGGTGCCGACGATGTTCGTGATGCTGCTACAAGCTCTCGCCGCCGACCCGGTCGACACCAGCTCGCTGCGCCAGGTCATCGTGGGCGGTTCGATCCTCGACCCGTCCCTCGCCCGGCAGGTGGCCACCGCTTGGCCCGACGCCCAACTAGTCAACCTCTACGGGCTCTCCGAGAGCTCCGGAGCCTCGGTGCTGTCGGCTCCGGGCGACGACCTCGGCACGGTCACCCGCAGCATCGGGATCGTCATCGGCGACTTCGAAGGACGCGTCGTCGACGGAACGGGCGAGCCGGTGGCACCGGGGACCGTCGGGGAGCTGCAGCTACGCGGGGCGTGCGTCGCCGCCGGCTACTGGGACATGCCCGAGGAGACGGCGGAGACCTTTCTCGCCGGTGGGTGGCTGGCGACCGGCGACATGGTCGAGGCCGAGCCAGACGGTCACCTGGTCGTGCGGGGCCGCAAGAAGGAGCTGTACATCCAGGGCGGCTTCAACGTGTACCCGGCCGAGGTCGAGGCGGTGCTCGGCACCCACCCTGCGGTGGCGCTCGCAGCCGGCTTCGGCGTCCCCGACCCCGTCTACGGCGAGGTCGGCGCCTACGTCGTCGTGCCGCGCCCGGGCGCCGAGGTGGACTCGAACGAGCTGCGCGCCTGGTGCGCGGCGCGGCTCGCCGACTACAAGGTGCCCCGCTACGTCACGATCGCGCCCGACGTGCCGCTCACCCCAGCCGGCAAGGTGGCCAAGGCCGAACTGCGGCGCCGGTTCGAGGCCGGGAGGTAGCGCCGGCCATGGCCCCGGGGGGGCCGCTTGGCCACAGCCCCGGGGGGCCGCCCCGGGGTGGCCGAGCCCGGCGCAGGCCCAGCCGCTCGTACTGCTCGGCCGCCACAGGAAACCCCCGCGGCCGCCACAGGAAGTCCAGCGCGCCGACCAGCATGTCGCGGCGGGCCGGCATGCAGGGCAGCGGCCGGCGGGCGGGGCTTCTCCACGCACGGGCCCCTGCCCGGGCCCGGCGCCCGTGCCGGTCGTCGTCGTGGGCAGGGATGGCATCGTCACTCGCCGCTCCTCGCTCGTGAACGAGGACCGTGACAGGGGGCGGCGGGCTGCCGTCCGCCCGTCCGGCCAGGGCAGAGCTCCGATCCTGTCTGTCTCCACTCCCCGCCGGGGCGACCGATGTCCTACCTCGATTCGAGCCCGGCGACCAGCTGGTCCGTGAGCACCTCGAGGCGGTCGGCGATGCCGAGGACGTAACGGTCCGGGCGCACGACGGCGACGGGCGCCGGGAGCGCGTCGAGCCATGCCAGCAGCTTCGGGTACGCACCGGGCACGTCGGCAGCGCGCACCATCCGGCCCACACCGGTCCGCTCCCACCACGCGCCCGCCCCGCCGATCGTTCCATCGTCGCGCACGAAGGCGACGAAGCCCGAGCCAAGCCACTCGTCGGAAGGAACGCCGCCGGCAGGGATGTCCTGGGGCAAGAGCTTGCCTCCCCCTGAGGACACCAACGGGCCCGGCTCGAGCGCCGGCAGTCGGAAGCCCAGCCGCGCCCACAGCGCATCC
>JAJZWW010000399.1 GCA_021846485.1 Actinomycetes bacterium | reverse complement strand
AAGCCCCGGCGGGATGCGGCCCGGGGCCGGTAGCCGACTACCTGGAGGCGCTGACCGGCGTCGACCCTGGCGACGACCCGGTGGTCCTCCCGCCCCTCGTCACCGTCGTCGCCCGCCGACGACGACGACGACGACGACGAGCTGATCTCCGGAGCCGTCGGGGGAGACGGATGAGCCCGAGGTGCGGGAGCCGGGCCCGCCTGCCAGTGCCGACTACGGCAGGTCCCCCCGGGACCGCGGCGGCCCTCGTCGCCGGCTGGCCAGGGCCGAGCGAGCCGAGCCGGCGTCAGCGCCGGCCGGCGTCTCCGCCGGCTGGAGCCTGCGTCCCCCGCCGGCGAAGGCCGGCCCGCTCACCGCGGGCCACCAGCGCCAGGGCCACCTTGCGGGAAGCCTCGTCGATCATCTCCTCGCCGAGCATCACCGCCCCCTGCCCGTCGCCTTCGGTCGCGCGCCGGTAGGCGTCGAGGATCCCCCAGGCCCGCTCGTAGCTCTCCTGGCTGGGGGAGAACACCTCGTTGAGCACCGGAACCTGGTCGGGGTGCAGGCTCCACTTTCCGTCGTAGCCGAGGATCTGGGCCCGCGCCGCGTAGGAGCGCAACCCGTCGAGGTCCCGGACCTTGACGTAGGGACCGTCGACGACCTGGACGCCGGCTGCCCGGCCGGCCATGAGGATCTTCACCGCCACGTAGTGGAAGTAGTCGCCCGGGTAGCCGGGGATGTCGAGGCCCCCGGCGAGGGACGGCATGCCCATCGAAGCCGACATGTCGACCGGACCGAGGACCAGGGCCTCGACCCGGGGCGAGGCGGCGGCGATCTCCTCGACGCCGACGAGCCCGGCGGCGGTCTCGATCTGCACCTCGATCCCCAGGTGCCCGGGGGCGAGCCCGGAGTTTCGCTCCAGTTGGGCGAGCACCAGGTCGAGGGCGACCACCTCGGCCGCCCGCTCCACCTTGGGCAGCATCACGGTGTCGAGCCGCTCCCCGGCGGGCCCCACTGCGTCGAGCACGTCGCCGGTCGTCCACGGGCTGGCCCAGCCGTTGACCCGGATGCACACCACCGCGTCACCCCAGTCAGAGGAGCGCACCGCCGCGGCCACCCGTTGCCGCGACCCCACCTTCGCCCCCGGGGCCACCGCGTCCTCGAGGTCGAGGAACACCTGGTCGGCTCCGAGGGCCGGCGCCCTCTCCAGGAACCGGGCGCTCGAACCGGGAACCGCGTGGCAAGACCGGCGCGGCCGGCTACGGGATCGGGCGGACACGCGAAACGATCCTAGGCCCCGACGGCCGGCGCTAGCCCGCCCCGGCGGTACGTCGGAGCAGCTCGGGAGCGACCGGGCAGCCCGGCTCCTGGAAGGCCTCGGGGCCATGGAGCCCCTCGGGGGTCACCACCTGCTCGAACAGCTCGGCCGGGACCACCTCCACGTCGCGGTCCCACGGCTCCCGCCCGTCGGCGTCGAGGCGGGCGAGCGCCGCGTCCCAGAGCGCCCCGGGCAGCACCCGGCCGACGCCGGCGACGGCCCAGACCGCCACGCCGGCCCGGGCAGCTACCGCTGCGGCGGCGTAGGAACCGGGAGCGGCGAGCAACCCGCCCGGCCCGGCGAGGGACGCCTCGACGAGGACCACCCCGGCAACGCTCGCCGCGGCGGCCACCCCCCAGTCGGGGACCGGGCAGACCGCGGCCCCTGCTGCCTCCAGGCTGTGCAGCAAGCCGGCGCTCTCCCCGCCCCCGTCGACCAGCAGGACCTCGAGGTCACCGCGCCGGCGGAGGGCCTCTCCGACCACGTCGGGCCAGCCGACGGCGGCGACCACCGCGTCGTCGGGCAGGGCGGCCGCCAACCTTCCGGCGGTGGGATCGTGGGTGAGCGCTCCGGCCGCCTCCGAGGCCGCGTCGGCCGGGTCGGGGGAGGAGAGCAGCCGGGCCGACAGCCACCAGACCGGCCCGTTGGACGGGTGGCGGTCCACGAGGCGCCGGCACGCGGGGACCAGCCCGGCGGGGTCCTCGCCGGCGATCTCGGCCAGCGACTCGGCCATCTCGACAGCGAGCAACGCCGGGTCGGCGCCTTGCACCCGGGCCACGTAGCGGAGCCGCTCCAGGGGGTGCATCACGAGCCGGGCCGGACGACCATCAGCACGATCACCGCCACCACCAGGACGTTGAACACCCCCCAGCCGGCCACGACCCGCCGCTCCAGGCGCTCGATGCGCAACAAGCGAGGGTCGTCGCCGGGGATCGGCCCGGACACCTCCGCCACCCGGCGGGCGAGCTCGGCGTACTCCCGCTGGCCCCTGTGGACCACCCCGTGGAGCACCCCGACGAGCGCCAGGTACAACACGATCGAGACCCACACCCAGGCGTCGCCGAACTGCCAGCGGTGGCTGGAGCCGACCGCGGCCACGCCGAAGACGAACGCCCCGTACACCAGCGCCTCGGCCAGCGTGCCGACCTGGAGGGTCACCTCCAGGGTCCCCAGGGCGGCCCCCCGGCGCCGGCCGACCGCCAGGGTCAGGCCCCCGTAGGCGAGGTAGCCGAACCCCCCGACGACGCAGAGCAGGTGCAGCACCAAGAACAACTCGACGGCCGGGCCCACCGTAGCGACGGTAGCCAACCTCCGGCGCGGACCGGCACCCCCCGGGCGCGCCGCCGAGCCGGGGAGCTTGCCGGTCAGCCGGGCGCCCGGGGATGCCGATGCTCCTGGGGGCCCTCCAACCCCGACCCGGGCCCCGGAGATAGCGTCGTGCGCACGAGAGCCCTGCACGTAGCCTTCGTCAACAACATGCCCGACGGCGCCTTCGCCGACACCGAGGCTCAGTTCGAGGCCCTGCTCGGCATCGGGGCGCCCGGCGTGCCGGACGTCGAGGTGCTCCGCTACGCCTCCGAGGAGCGCCGGGCCGCCGCCGGCGTCGACCCCGCCGTGCGGGCCCGCTACGCCCCGGTGGCGGAGATGTTCCCCACCCGCCCAGACGGGGTGGTCGTGACCGGCTGCGAGCCGGGTGCCGGGGGCGTGCGCGACGAGCCCCTCTGGCCGCTGCTCACCCGGATCCTCGACTGGGCACCGCAGGCGACCGGATCCCTGTGGCTGGCGTGCCTGGCCGCCCACGCCGCCCTCGCACACTACGAGGGGCTGGAGCGGCGGCCGCTGCCGGCCAAGCTGTCCGGGGTGCTCCGCCAGTCGGTCGCCGCCGGTCACCCCCTCACCCGCGGCCTGCCCGGCGAGGTGGCCATACCCCACTCCCGCCTCAACGAGGTGCCCGCCGGCGCGCTGGTCGTCGCCGGCTACCGCCTGGCGCTGGCCTCGGAGCGCACCGGCTGGACGGTGGCCACCGCCGAGCGGGGCGACTGCCTGGTGGTCGCCGTCCAGGGCCACCCCGAGTACCGGCCGGACACCTTGCTGCGCGAGTACCGCCGCGACGTGCGCCGCTGGCTCGCCGGGGAGCGCGAGGTCTACCCGGCGCTGCCCGAGGGCTACCTCGACGCCGAGGGAGAGCGTCGCCTCGCCGCTTTCCGCCGGCGCGCGGAGTCGGGGAGGCGCACCCCGGAGCTCGCCGGCGAGCTGCCCTTCGCCGCCGAGGCGGCCCGCCTCC
>JAJZWW010000398.1 GCA_021846485.1 Actinomycetes bacterium | reverse complement strand
CACGGCCCCAGACACAAGAGCATTCTACCTCGAACCCGCCGAACTTGCACGTATTTCCGAACGGCCGGCTACAAGCAAACTCCCTGGCTACCGCCCATTCCGATTACCTACCCCCGGAGGTCTGAGTCTTCTGAGCAGCTTGTGCCACAATCCTTGCATGCGCCGTCACTAGGTAGTAGCATGAAGTTGTGCTCGGGGTTGAGCTGCTGTCTCATCGACGGAGGGCGACGGCATATCGACCGGGCGAGGCCGCTCAATTGGACGCGCCGTCTCTTGTTGTCGCGTTCTGGCCAATGTCAACGTGGTATCCGAGGGGGGTTCAACGTGGTAACAAAGGGGGGGCCTGATGGCTGCCGTAGTGACTGAACCGTCGACCACATCGCCCGCGAATGACTCCGGGGCGAGCCGGGCGCCAACCATGGCTGATCCTATGCCGATAGCGTTCGCCCTCTTCGCCTTCTCGCTTGGCGTGTTCTTTGTCAGATTCGTCTCTGTGGGCCCGGCTTCTATTGCCTCCGGGTCGACGACCGAGGCACTGAACTATGCCCTCATCGTCGGGGGTGCGGCCGAGGTGCTGGCCGGCGTCTTGGGGATAATCCGCGGCATCGGCTATCCGGCGTACGTCACTACGACCTTCGGGCTCTGGCTCGTGGGCCTCTTCCTTCTGGTCACGTCGGGTGCAGCCAACAAAGCGTTCACGCCTGACGCGTTGGGGTGGTACGCGCTCGTGCTGATCGTGCCGGTGGCCATCCTTGCGGTTCCCGCCTTCGTCCACCACAATGTGTTGTTCGCCATCGCCTTCATCGCTCTCATCGTGGTGTTGCTGTTCTTCGGTCTGGGCTACCACCTTCTCTACAACGACATCGTGACTGCGACGGTCCACAAGCTGCCTCCCAACGTCAACACGGCCGTCGACTTCGTGAAGGTCTCGGCGTGGGCTGCGCTCGTGGCCGCGGCCTCCATCTGGGGTGTCTTCGCCATAGAGGTGTACCGCAACACTGGGGTGCTGCGGGCGGGGACGAGTAAGCACGCGTAGTCCGCGGCAGCACGGCGGCGACTTCAGCTGCAGTTCGTTGACGTCGCCGTGCATGGTTGCCGGGTCCGGCCACGAGATCACCATCGCCGCCGACCTCGGCGGCGATGGTGATCTTGTCGCTGGGGATCATGCCGGCGTCGGAGTCGGGGATCGGCCCGTGCAACTGGGCCGGGACATGGAGCGGCCAAGGGGACAGTGCCGCTCGGTGTGGGCGCCGTGATCGCAGAGTCCCACGTGCTGGCCACCTGTTCGGTGATCGCCGGCCCGCTGCCCACGACCCCCGAAGTGCCACATGTTCTTTGGCTGAGCCGGCTCGCAAGCGAGCCACGATTTCCTGGTGGCGATCGGGCCGTGGGGCACTACGGTGAGAGCCATGGCAGCGACCGGGCCACAGCCGGGTGGGATGCCGAGAGCGGATCAGGTCACGGCTGCATTCGACGGGCCAAGCCGAACGGGCGAACAGGCCAGACAGGGGGGTCGGTCGTCGCGACGTGCACGCCTCCTTCTTGGACGAGTACGTCTCGGGCGAGAACGGAGAACCCCTGAAGCTTCCGGCGACCAGCTGAGGATGGACGTTGACCGTCGCCGTCGGTGACGTCGACCTGAGTGATGCGGCGTCTCATGGCCGCCTCTTCGAACTGTTGCGCACCCTCCGGCCCTGTCTGACCCGCCCTGAGTCGGATCGGTTCCTGGCAGAGGGAAGCCGCCAGGGATTGCGCTGTGTCGCGGCGCTGGGTCCCCAGGGCGAGATGGCCGCGGTGGCCCTCTACCGGATCCTTTCGACCAGTCGAGGGAGAATCGTCTTCCTCGACGACCTGGTCACGAGGCCCGACGTGCGCTCGCACGGTGTCGGCGCAGCCCTCCTCCACGAAGTTGAGGCCCGGGGCCGGCGGGCCGGATGTGAGCGCATCGAGCTGGACTCAGGAACCGCCAACGAGGGTGCGCACCGCTTCTACGAGCGTCACGGCATGAGCGTCATCGCTCTCCATCTCGGAAAGGACCTCGAGTGACGACCCGGCCCCTCCTTGATCGAAGGGTCGGTCGAGCACGAGAAGGGTGGTACGGATGACCGTGGCCGGCGGATGACCGTGGCTGACAGGGCCCTGCCTGAGACCATGGACGCGGCGTGGATCGCCGAGCGCGGTCCTGCGGAGGCGATCCGCTACGGGAAGCTTCCGCCCCCCCGACCGGGACCGACCGATGTGTTGGTGCGGGTCGAGGTGGTCGCGGTCAACCCGGTGGACCTCTTCGTCCGCTCCGGCCGTTACGACACACCGCTGCCGTTCCCCTTCGTGGTCGGCCGCGATGTGGTCGGCACAGTCGTAGCGTGCGGGCCCGGGGCGACCGGGTTCGTCCCGGGGGAGCGGGTGTGGTCCAACAGCCTCGGGCATGCTGGCCGGCAGGGGCCGAGCGCCGAGCTCGCCGTGGTCCCTGTCGATCGTCTCTACCACCTTCCCGACACCGTGGACCCGCTCGCGGCCGTGGCGGTGCTGCACCCGGCGGCCTCCGCGTACCTTGCCCTCCTCACCCACGGAAGGCTCCGAGCGGGCGAGACGGTGCTCGTCGCCGGCGGCGCCGGGCATGTGGGGCGGGCTGCGATCGTGATCGCCGTGCACGCCGGAGCCCGGGTGCTGGCCACCGCCGCCGCAGCTGACCTCGACGAGTGCCGTCGCCTGGGTGCCGAGGCCGCCTTCGACCATCGCGACCCCCACCTTGCCGGGACGCTTCGGGATGCTGTCGGCGGCCAGGTCGACGTGCACCTCGACACCTCGGGGCACCACGACCTCGATCTCGCGACCGATCTCATGGCGGGCCGGGGGCGCATCGTCGTGATGGCGGGAATGGGAGCACACCCGCAGGTCCCGATGGGGCGCATCTACACCCGGGACCTGACGGTGACAGGGTTCGCGATCAGCACCGCCACCACGGCCGAGCTCGACGAGGCAGCGGCACGGGTGAACCAGCTCCTCGCCGTAGAGGCGCTCGTGCCAAGACGTGTGGAGCGCTTGCCCCTGTCGGCAGCCGCCGAAGCGCACCGGCGCCTCGAAGCCGGCCAAGCTCGAGGTGTCCGCCTCGTGCTCATCCCGGGCGGCTGATCGCTGCCTGGTGGAGCCGAAGGTGCGCGTGCAGGGCTCACGAGCACGTCGCGGATGATCCCGCCGCCGAGGGCGGTGGTCACTGCCAACACGACGACGCCCACGATGTCGAGGTCTCGAGGAGCGGCCCTCCCCCGATTGTCCCCGCATCGGCTGTCGCATGCGAGAAGGTCATGGGACCGACCGGCCGTGACCACTTGGACACCTGCAGGTGGTGGGCGAGAGCCTCGTCTTGGCCTACCGCGCCGATCTCGAGAGGGCGACCGTGCAGGCTCGGCGAGCCGAACGTGCCTCGGAGCGCTCGGCGTCAGGAGTCTGCGGGCGATCGGGGACCGACACCGACCAGGTGGGCGAGGGTGTCGACCGCGTTGACCATCAGGTCGGTCTCGCTGACCACGACCATGTCCACCGGTGTCGGCGCAGCATCAGCCTGTGCGCAAGCGCCCCTCAG
>JAJZWW010000397.1 GCA_021846485.1 Actinomycetes bacterium | reverse complement strand
GGACGCTCAGGCAGGCGACGATCGCCACGGCGATCGTCGCCTCTTTCAAGATGTCGTAGTGCCGGAGCGGCCCGACCCAGGGCGCCGCCTCGGCCCGGTCCCGCCGGCGGCGCCCCAGCCGGGAGATCGAAGGCGCGCGGTCGCTCATCGGGCACCCACCTCGCGGCCTGCGCCGGTGGGCGCCGGGGGGGCCTCATCGCTCACGCCGAGGTGCTCGGGCGCGGCGTCGATGGGCGGGACCACCCCCCGGACCCGGACCATGAGCACGTGCAGCGCCACGACCAGGACCAGGGCGAGAGGGAGCAGGGCGATGTGCAGCATCAAGGCCTGGCCGAAGTTCATCGGGTCGAACCAGGCGCCGAGCCCCGAGGCGTTGAACGCGTCCTTGGACTCGAAGGCGATCCACTGGGAGTCGAAGTTGGTCTGCGACAGGTACCCGGTGAAGGCCTCGAAGACGGCCACCAGGAACGCCACCACCCCGGTCATCCAGGTGATCTGGCGGCGCCCTCGCCAGGCGCCCATCCAGTACTTCGCCCACAGGTGGATCGTCATGAACCCCATGAACAGCTCGACCGACCACAGGTGCACCGAGTTGACGAAGTGGCCCACCGGGCTCGTGTGCCACCACACCGGGCCGAACAGGGCGAGCACCAGGCCCGAGGCGACCACCACGCCGAGCGCGGCGACGGTGGCGACCCCGAAGACGTACACCCACGAGGCGACGTAGGCGGGCTGGGCCTCGGGGAGCAGCTTGCCCGGCGGCAGGTAGCGCAACCCGAGGCGGCGCAGCGACCCGGTCCAGGTGGTGGGTGCCACTGAACCGGCGCCACGGTGACCCTGGCCGGCTTCCGGGCCGGCGTGACCTTCAGCCGGCACGGCCTTGGGCCGCAGGAACGGCAGTGCGATGGCCGCGGCGAACAGCGCCAGCATGGTGGCGACCACCACCAGGTTGGCCACCGAGATGAGGATGAAGCCCCAGTGCAGGTAGTGGTCCGGGTGGTCGAGGTCTACCACGGCAGCACTCAACCGCTCGCTGATCATGGCGAAGTCCTTTCGATGCTCCTGGCGACAGTCTGCCCACGGGAGGGCCGGCCCGGCAGGGCCGAAGGTCCCTTCGTCACCGGGTCGCGCAAGGCCATGTGGCTGGGTTGCTGGTTGGGAGGCACCACCACACCGGCGTGGCCGGGGGGAACGAGGAGCGGTGACCGCAGCCATGGACCCGGAGGTCGCGGCGGCGATGGCGCCGATCGCCGAGGCGGCCGCCGGCACGACGCCGCCCCCGCCCGGGGACTGGCAGGCCCGGCGGGTGGCGCTCGACGAGATGCTCGCCACGATGACCGCGGCGTGGAGCCCGCCGGCCGACGTCACGGTGGGCAAGATGCTCGCGACCGCCGGGGGAGCCACACCGGTCGGGGCGAGGCTCTACCGCCGCGGCGGCGGCCAGCCCGGCTCGCTCGCCGTCTACCTCCACGGCGGGCGCATGTTCCTCGGCTCGCTCGACATGTACGACCCGATCTGTCGCCGGTACACCCACCTCTCGGGTGTCCCGCTGCTGTCGGTCGACTTCCGCTTCGCCCCCGAGCACCCCACCCGACCTCGGTCGAGGACTGCTACTCGGCCCTCGCCTGGGCAGCTGAGCTGAGCACGCCGAAGAGCAGTGCGTAGACCCCTCGCGGCGCATCGCGATCATGGGCGACAGCGCCGGCGGGGGCATGGCGGCCGCGGTGGCGCTGATGGCCGGGGCCGGGGAGGTCTCCACCTACGTCGCCCCGGCGCGGGTCACCGACCTGGCCGGGCTCCCCCAGGTAGGGTTGGCGGGTGGACGGCTCTTGCGGGCAGGTCGCGGCATCCGGGGGGAGGGCCGCTGGTCCCCGTCAGCCGCCGTCGTGAGTGCCGCCCACCTGCTCCACCAATACGGCTACGCCGCGGTGTTCGTCCTGGTCGGCGCGGAGAGCCTTGGCGTGCCCCTCCCGGGGGAGACGATCCTCGTCGCGGCCGGGATCTACGCCGGCTCCACCCACCGGCTGTTGGTGTGGGCGATCTTCGCGGTGGCGGCCGCCGCGGCGCTGCTCGGGGACAGTATCGGGTTCTGGATCGGCGACCGGGGTGGCTACCGGCTGCTGCACCGCTACGGCCGCTACATCCGGGTGAGGGAGGCGGAGATCAAGGTGGGGCGCCTGGTCTTCGACCGCCACGGGGGCAAGGTGGTGTTCTTCGGCCGGTTCGTCTCGGTGCTGCGCACCTACGCGGCGTTCCTCGCCGGGACGCTGAAGATGCGCTGGCGGCGCTTCCTGCCTTACAACGCCGCCGGCGGGATCGTCTGGGCGGCGCTGTACAGCTTCGTGCCCTACGAGGTGGGCAGGGCCGTCGAGAAAGCCTCCCACACGATCGCCATCGGCGTGGGCGCCGCGGCGGCGGTGGTGATCGTCGCCGCGGTCGTCGCCCTGCGGCGCAAGGCCAGCCAGCTGGAGGCCGCCGCGGAGGCCGCCTACCCCGGGCCCCTGCCCCAGCGCTGAGCCGGGAGCCAGGACGCTACCGGCTGGCAGCCCGCCTCCGGGCCGTGCGTGCCGGTCGACGGGCACTAGGCTTTGCCGGCCAGGACCGGCTCCGACAGGAGGGCGCTCGAGTCATGACCCGCCGGGCGCCCGGAGCGCTCGAAGCCGAGGTGATGGGCGTGCTGTGGGCGGCGCCGGGTCCGGTCTCGCCCGAGCAGGTCCGCCAGCAGCTGCCCGGCGACCTCGCCTACACGACGGTGATGACGATCCTGGTGCGCCTGGTGGACAAAGGCGCGGCGATCCGCCGCCAGCAGGGCCGTTGCTACGTCTACGAGCCCCGGCTGGACCAGGCCGGGCTGACCGCCCAGCGGATGCGCTCGCTGCTGGAGGAGGACCGGGACCAGCCGGGGGTGCTCAGCCGGTTCGTCGAGGGGCTGGACCCGAGCGCGACGGCCACCCTGCGCAGGGCGCTCGGTCGCCGCGGCGGACCATGACCGCCCTGGCCCTCGAGGCCGGGGTGGCGATCCCCCTGGCGAGCTCCGCCGCGTTCGGCCTGCTGGCGCCCCCGGCGAGCCGGAGGATGCCACCCCGGGCGGCGATCTGGCTGCTCTCCGCCGGCTCGGTGCTCCTGGCGGCCAGCACGGTCGGCGCCCTCGGGATCGTGGTGGTCGGCGCCGCCGGCGCGCTGCGGCCGGTGGCGTGGGTCGGCGACTGGTCAGCGAGGCTGATCGCCGCCGGCGAGCCCTTCGGCCCGGCGGCCGCCTCCCTCGCCGCCGTCGCCCTCGCGCTGCAGGTCCTGCTCGCCGGCGGGGTGAGCTGGCGCAGGGCACGGGGCCTGGTCGCCGCCTGGGAAGCCTGCCGGGCTTGCAGCGGCCCGCTGGTGGTCCTCGCTGACCCCGAGCCCAAGGCGTTCGCGGTGCCCGGATGGCCGGGGCGGATCGTGGCCACGAGCGGTCTGCTCACCACCTTCAGCCCGCCGCAGAGGCGGGCGGTGCTCGCCCATGAGCAGGCCCACCTCGACGCGCGCCACGATCTACACCTGGCGGCCGTGGCGATCGCCGCGGCCGCCGACCCCCTGCTGTGCCTCAGAT
>JAJZWW010000396.1 GCA_021846485.1 Actinomycetes bacterium | reverse complement strand
GAGTTGGCGGGGTGTCAGCGGCGTGATTGGCTGACCATCGGCGAGGGCGTTTCGGCAACGCTCTTTGCGCGGCATCTGCTGGCCTCGACGACAGAAAGGGTGCCGGTCGGCGACGATGGACGCGTTCCCTTGAGACGCGAGGGACCCCTCCTCGCGGCAATCGGCAGAGCGCAGCGAGAAGGGGTCCAAGGCGGTGTGTCGCCGTGGCCATCGTATTGCCCCTGTCGGTGTCGGTCGAGGCCTACGCGGCCGCGGGTCGCGACGTGGAGGTCGAGGTGCCCCGCTGCCCCGACTGCGCCTCGTCGATGGGGAGGTGGTCGGGTTACTGGCGCTTCGTCCGGCAGGCCGCGACCTGCTTCAAGGTGTTCGTCGCTCGTGCCCGGTGCTCGTCGTGCGCGAGTACCCATGCCCTGCTCCCGGCCTTCTGCGTCCTGAGCCGCCTCGACGGCGCCGAGGTCATCGGCGCGGTCATCGAGGCGGTCTGTGCCGGCCCGTCCGGCGTCCGCCCGGCGGCCCTTTCGGCGGGCGTCCCCCACACGACCGCCAGAGGTTGGGTGCGTGCGTTCGGGCGGAACTCCCGGCGGCTTCGGGCGGCCTTCTCTGCCCTTGCGATCGAGCTCGCAGGTGACGTCGTCTCGGTCGGTGCGGATCTCCGTGCCTCAGCGCTCGATGCGATCCGGGCGTCGTGGGACGCCGCCATGTCGCTGCCGGGGTGGGCGGCACTCTCCCCCTGGCGCTTCTGCTCCGCCGTGTGCGGCGGGAGCTTCCTCGCTTCCAACACGAACTCGCCCTACCTCTTCGTCGGAAGACGGCGTTTCATGCCTCCTGTGCCCTGAGGGAGGGACACAGGAGAGGAGAAGTCGTCATGGACGAAGAGACGAGGGAGCAGATCGCGCTCCACCGATACGGGGTGATCGCAGAAGCGCTGAGCCAGAGGCTCACGGGCGCCGAGCGCGGCAGGATCGTGCGCGAGATCGCCGGGCGCACCCACACACACCCCGACGGGACCCGACGCCACTACTCGAGAGGGACGATCGACCGCTGGATCCGCAGCTGGCGAGAGGGCGGGCTGTGCGCCTTGAAGCCCGACCCGCGCGCAGACGCCGGCGCGGTCAGGGCCCATCCCGAGCTCATCGAGGAGGTCTGCAAGCTGCGCCTGGAGCGGCCGAACAGATCCGCTGCCCAGATCGCCCGCACGATCTACTACCACCACGGCATCCGCGTCGCGGAGCGCACCGTGCGCGCCCAGTTGCGTCGGCGTGGCCTCGACCGCAAGGCGCTTTCAGCAGAGCACCGTGTCTTCGGCCGCTATGAGGCCGAACGTGCGAACGAGCGGTGGGTGACCGACGTCTTGGTCGGACCGTGGGTGTCCCACCCGCGCGTAGAGACCTCGGTGCGCGCCAAGCTGTTCTTGATCGTCGACGACCGCTCGAGGCTTCTGGTCGACGGCGTCTTCTACGCGCACGAGAACGCGAGGGCGTGCCAGGATCTCTTGCGCCGGGCGATCACCCACCGCGGCGTTCCTGACGTGCTGTATGCGGACAACGGCGCCCCGTTCAAGAACGCGTGGCTTTCTCGGACCTGTGCGGTGCTCGGCATCCGTCTGGTCCACAGCCGCCCCTATCAACCTCAAGGTCGCGGGAAGCAGGAAAGACTGAACCGTTTCATCCGCGAGTCGTTCCTCGATGAAGCGATGCACCGGGGGATCGAAAGCCTCGAAGAGCTGAACGACCTGTTCTGTGCGTGGGCCGAGCAGGTCTGCAACCGCCGGGTCCACAAAGAGACGAACGAGACGCCGTTGACGCGTTTCGAGGCCGACGGCCCGCACCGGGTGGCTCCGCCCGAGCGAATCGAAGAGGCGTTCCGCTGGTCGGTGACCCGCAAGGTCACGAAGACCGCCACCGTCTCGCTCGAGGGGAACGCGTACGGGGTCGACCCAGCGCTCGTGGGGCGCCGTGTCGAGCTGCGCTACAGGCCAGAGGATCTGAGCGAGATCGCCGTCTACTTGGAGGGGCATCCGGTGGGCACGGCCACGCCCTTCGTCATCTCCCGCCATGTCCACCGTGCGGTCCCCCAAGCCGAGTCGCCAGCACCGATCGAAGAGACCGGCATCGACTTCTTGGAGATGGTGGCCAAAGCGCACGAAGAAGAAGCCGGGACCGGCGACAAGCCGAGGTTCAGAGAGCTTCAGCTGTTCGCAGCCGACGTCGAGCACGATGAGGAGCAGACGCAATGAGCACCGCCCCGTGGGTCGCCCACTTCGGCCTGAAGAAGACCCCGTTCGGAAAGCAGATCGCGCCGAAGGACCTCTTTATGCGCGCAGCCCACGAAGAGGCAGTCGCCCGGATCACCTTCTGCGTCGTCGAGTCCGCCCTCGGTGTGGTCGTCGGCGACGTCGGGGCGGGAAAGACCGTGGCAGTCAGGGCCGCGGTGTCGGCCCTCGACCCCACTCGCCACCAGGTGATCTACGTCTCGAACCCCGCGTTCGGCACGAGGGGACTCTACGTGACCATCGTGCGCTCGCTCGGCGCAGCGCCGCGCTACCAGCGCGCAGAGCTCATGGCCCAGGCCCAGGACCTGTTGGCGGCTGAAGAGGCAGAGCGCCACCGCCGGGTCGTCTTGGTCCTCGACGAGGCGCACCTGCTCACCCCCGACCAGTTGGAAGAGCTGCGCCTGTTGACCAACGCCGAGATGGACTCCGCCTCTGCGTTCTGTGGCATCTTGATCGGCCAGCCCACGCTCTCTCGCCAGCTGCGCATGGGGGTCTTTGCAGCCCTCGACCAGCGCATCGCGACGCGCTTTTCGATCAAGGCGATGGACATCGGAGAGTCCGCCGCTTACCTGCGCCACCACCTCGCCTTGTGCGGGAGAGAGGACCCGCTGTTCGCCACAGACGCGATCAGCCGCCTGCACCGGGTGGCCAACGGCCTGCCCCGGCAGCTCAACAACGCGGCGACCGCGGCGCTCATCGCGGCCGCGGCCGAGGGCAAAGACCTCGTCGACGACGCCTGCGCCAAGAAGGCGGTCGCCGAGCTCACGAAGGATTGACCGTGCGCGCGGCGTTCGACTTCACCGGGGACGTGCTCGGCGTCGCAGGGACGAAGGCTCCGCACGTCCTTCGACGCTTCGGCGAGGACCCAGGGCCGGGCTTCACCGCCATCCCCTACACCGACACCGACTCGGCCGGGCTCGTCGACGAGGCGGTCCGTGCCCTCGTCATCTTGCGAGGCGGCTCGGCGCACGACCCGGGCGCGACCCTCTCGGTGCTCGTCAGCCTCGGCGCAGAAGTCGAGGCACGGATCCCCGATGGGGTGTGGCTCGCCCGGGCCCGTCACGGCTACTCGTGGGGCCAGGTCGCTGAGCGGCTTGGTCTCGTCACCGAGACCGCTCGGCGGCGCTACGCCGACTACGTGCGGGCCTGCTCCGACCGCCTCAGCTGAGCCCTGCTCGAGAGCTCGCCTGTGCGCGTCGTCGCGTCAGGCGGGCTTTCTCGCACCGGCACGGGGACATGCTCATCGTGCCGAGCCATGCACACGGAGCGATGCCGACCCGTGTGCAAACAGCGTGGCCGCCAACAGGGGGACTCGGCTCCGACATCG
>JAJZWW010000395.1 GCA_021846485.1 Actinomycetes bacterium | reverse complement strand
CATGATCGATCAAACCACCAGGTCACAGCCCGTGAAAGGACTCGGAGGAGGTCAGCAGGCAAGTTGCACCTTGGTAGGCTGGTGGGAGCGGCTCGGCCGCTGCCGTCGGCGGGACGTCTGCGTACCGCCGGCCCCGGGAGCGGGCCCCCGCCCGAGCCCGGACCCGGGAGGGGCCCGCCTGGGCCCCGACGGACGGATCCGACGAGACAGCGAGGAACGGCCCTGCCGAACAAAAAGGAAGATGCGATCGTGCTCGAGGGCACGGTGAGCGAGGCGCTGAAGAACGCCACGTTCAAAGTGGCGCTCGCCAACGGCCACGAGGTGCTCGCCCACAACTCGGGGAAGATGCGGATGAACCGCATCCGGGTGCTCCCTGGAGACAAGGTCCAGGTGGAGATCAGCCCGTACGACCTCACCCGGGGGCGCATCACCTACCGCTACAAGTAGCCGGCCCCCGGGGTCGCGGGCGAACGGGTCAGTCCTCGTCGGGCTGGGTGTCCAGCAGGCCGTTGGCCGCAGCCAGCGCGCTCGCCGCGCGCACCGCCTCCTCGTAGACCGCTACCAGGTGGCGCTCGGCCACCCCGGGGTCGATGGCGAGGGGCGGCGGGCCGAGGGACCGCACCAACGCCCCCGGCTCGGGGGTGGGAAGGATGGCGCTCACCGCACCCCTTGCAGCAGCACCCCCGCGACGGGCGTCCGCGGCGGGCGCGCCCCCACCCGCGGCCCCCGGGAGGTCGTCGCCCGACGGGCCGGCCGGCTCGCCCCAGAACTTCGCTTCTTGGGCCCTGCGGCCAGCCGAGGACCGGCGGCGCTTGCTCACGCTGCCTCCTCGGCGTCCTCGCCGCCGGGCTCGTCCTCGATGATCTCGTCGGGGTCGAGGCCGAGAGCGACGCGCAGCTGCTCGGCGTCGAGGTCCCCGAGGCTGCTGCGAGCCGGGAGCACCAGCCCGGCGATGCGGCGCTTGCCGGCGACGATCTCCTCGACCCGCTCGTCGACGGTGCCGGGGCAAACCAGGCGATGGGCGACCACCGTCGACTTCTGGCCCAGCCGCCACGCCCGGTCCCGGGCTTGGTCCTCGACCGCCGGGTTCCACCAGCGGTCGTAGAGCACCACGTGGTTGGCGGCGGTGAGGTTGAGACCGGAGCCGCCAGCCTTGATGGAGAGCACCAGGGCGCCCGGACCCTTCCCCCGCTGGAACTCCTCGACCATCTGGTCCCGTGCCCCGCGGCTCAAGCCGCCGTGGTAGCAGCGGATCGGGCGACCGCTGCGGGCCGACAGGTGCCGGGCGAGCTTCTCCCCCCAGGAGGCGAAGTGGGTGAACACCAAGGCCTTCTCCCCCGCCGCGAACACATCGCCGAGGATCTCCTCCAGGCGGGTGAGCTTGCCCGAGCGCCCGGCGAGGGGCTCGGCGTCCTCGTCCCCGAGGTAGGCGGCGGGGTGGTCACAGATCTGCTTCAAGGCGGTGATCGCCGCGAGCACCTGGCCCTTGCGGCGGTTCTGGTCGGCATCGAGACCACCCTCCAGGAGCCGGTCGACGACCGCCTGGTAGAGACCCACCTGCTCGGGGGTCATGCCGCAGTGGTCGAGCTCGTCCACCTTGTCGGGCAGCTCGGCGGCGATCTCCGGCTCGCTCTTGGTCCGCCGGAACACGAGCAGTCCGTTGAGCGCCTGCAGCGCCCCCTCTTCGGCGCCGGCGTGCTGCGAGGGGCGGTCGGTGACGACCCGGCCGAGGTGCTCGACGAAGCCTGCCCGGTCGCCGACGAGGCCGGGGTTGACGAAGTCGAGGATCGCCCAGAGGTCACCGAGGCCGTTCTCTATCGGGGTCCCGGTGAGCGCCAGGCGGGACCAGCTGCGCAGCCGGCGCAGGACCTGGGCAGTCTCGTTGTTGGGGTTCTTGATCGCCTGGGCCTCGTCGACCACCACCCGGCGCCACTCGATGTCGGCGAGGGTGTCCATGTCGCGCACCGCGGTGGAGTAGGTGGTGAGCACCACGTCGCTCACGCCGGTCAGGGCGACCAGGTCCCCGGCGGCCAGGCGCCGCGGACCATGGTGGACCGCCACCCGCAACCCGGGGGTGAAGCGACGGGACTCGACCGCCCAGTTGCCGAGCACCGCCGGCGGACAGACCACGAGCACCGGCCCGTTGCCCTGGTCGAGGCGCAGGTGGGCGAGCACCGTGGGGGTCTTGCCCAGGCCCATGTCCATCGCCAGGCAGCCACCGAGGCCGGCCCGGTCGAGGAACGCCAGCCACCCGAGCGCATCGGCCTGGTAGTGGCGCAGCTCGCCCACGAATCCCTCGGGGTGGGCGATCGGGGCGGGCGGCGACGTGCGGGCGCCGCGCAGCAGCTCCACCGCCCAGCCGTTGCCCTCGACGCGCAGGGGACCCCCGAGCGACGAGCCCTCGAGGCCGACCGCGTGACGGAGCAGGGCCGCGCCCGACAGCTGGGTGATCCGCGCCCGCTCGGCGAGGGCCTCGGCTGCGGCGACCAGGTCGGCCTGCTCGATGTGCACCCACCGGCCTCGCACCTGGACCAGGGGCTTGGCCTCGGCGGCCAGCTCGGCGATCGCCGCCGCGTCGAGCTCCAAGTCGTCGAAGAGCACCGACCAGCGCACCGCCGCCAGCTGGTTGATCCCCACCTGGGTGACGCCGCTGTCGGCTTCGGCGAACAGCCGCAGCTGCGGCTTCGGGCGACGGCTGGAGGCCTTCGGGAACAACACGTCGAAGCCGGCGGCGGCGAGCACCGGGCCGGTGCGGAACAGCAGGTCGGTGGCCTCGTCGGAGTCCAGCAGCACTTGGCCGCGGCGGGTCGACGGGCTGCGCAGCACCGGCAGCAGCCGCTCCACCCGGCGCATCTGGGCCTCCACGTGCTGGGCCTTGGCCCCCGAGGCGACCACCAGGGCGTGCTCGACCGGCAGGGGCTGCTTGTCGACCCCGGTCACCTGAACGCTGAGCAACCACCCGCCGTCCGCCGCCGGCGGGTCGAGGGCGACCGACAGGCCCACCCGGGAGCCGGCGGTCACCGGCGACGCCCAGCGCTTGAGATCCTCGGCGATCCGGCCGGCCACCTCCGACGACGCGGAGAAGGCCCGTCCGTCGAGGCCGGCGAGGATCGCCTCGGAGACCTCCACCCGGGACACCGCCTCGGGCACCGCGGCCGGCACCACCAACCGGGAGGCCCCCGCCCGGGAGACGGCGTCGACCACTGCGGCCATCACCGCCCGGAGGAGGGCGTCGGGCTGCGGGTTGGGCTGCAGCACCGCGACGCTGCCGGGCATGGCCGCGGCGAGCCCGGCAAGCCGCTCGCGGTCGACCAGCGCGGGAACCCACCGGACCCGGTGGCGCCCGGCGGCGTGCCGGTCACCGGAGGAGGGCGCGCTCGAGCCCCGCAGGACAGGGACCATCCGACCCTGCGCCACCAGCTCGGTCGCCCACACCGCCGCTCGGGCCAGCCAGTGCACCCCCGGGCCGGCGGCAGACCCGGGGAGCGCTCCGGCGCCGAGCCCGACGAGCCAGCCGAGAGTCTGGGAGATGGGCGCCGATCGGGCCCCCACCGCCGGCCCGGAGGGCAGCGAGACCGGCGCGTGGCGCTCCCACCCCATCCCCCC
>JAJZWW010000394.1 GCA_021846485.1 Actinomycetes bacterium | reverse complement strand
TCGGCCCGGTGGCAGAACACGAGATCGACGAAATCGAGCCCGAAACGCTCGAGTGAGGCGTCGATCGCCTGGGACAGGTACTTGCGGTTCAAGGTGTTGCGCATGTTCACCACTCCGTCGTGGATGCCCCAGAACAGCTTGGTGGACACCACGTAGCTGTGGCGCGGCCAGCCGAGGTGGCGGATCGATTCGCCCATGATCCGCTCGGACTCGCCCCCGGCGTAGGACTCGGCGTTGTCGAAGAAGTTGACCCCGCCCTCGTAGGCCGCGGCGAGGCACTCCTCGGCGCCTCCTCCCCGGAGCTGCGGTCCGAAGGTGACCCAGCTGCCGAGCGACAGCAAAGAGACCTGGAGACCGGATCGGCCGAGGCGGCGGTATGGCATGTTCAAGGGGAAAGACCTCCGGGAGTGGCTGGAGGGGCCCAGGCTACGGCAGCAGGGCGCGTTGCGGCTTGCCGATCGCCGTCTTGGGCACGGCGTCGACCAGCACCAGCTCACGGGGGGCGGCGTAGCCGGCGAGGCGGTCGCGTACCAGCTCCCGCAGGTCGCGCAGCGCTGGGGGGTCGGAGGCGTGGGAGGGGACGACGAAGGCGACGACCCGCTCACCCCACTCCTCGTCGGGGCGCCCGGCCACCGCCACCTCGGCCACACCGGGGTGCTCGCGCAGGATCGCCTCGACCGGGGCGGGCCATACGTTCTCCCCGCCGGTGACGATCAGCTCGGAGAGCCGGCCGTCCACGACCAACCGCCCGTGGACGAAGCGCCCGGCGTCGCCGGTGGGGAGCCAGCCGCCGGCGTCGAGAGGCACCCGCCCGTCGCGGTAGGCGCGCAGGAGCATCGCTCCACGCACGCGGATCTGGCCGTCGGCGGGGTCGAGCGACACCTCGACGCCGTCGAGCGGGACGCCGTCGTAGACGACGCCGCTGCCGGTCTCGGTCATCCCGTAGGTGGTGCGGACGTTGGCGGGGAGGCCGGCGGGTGGGGCGGATCCGCCGAGCACCACGGTGTGCCACGCCTCGGTCCCGACTCGCCGCAGGGCGGTCGGGACGAGCGAGACCGCCACGTCGGGACCGGACTCGGCCAGTACCGCGGCGGGTTCGAAGCCCGGCAGGACGGTGAGCGGGGTCCCGGTGTGCAACGCCCTGGTCACCACGCCGAGGCCCCCGACATGGCAGAGCGGCAGGCACGCCAGCCAGCGGTGGGCCGCAGGATCGAGGCCGAGGCGCGCGGAGGTCGCCCGGGCGGAAGCCTCGACCGCCCGGTGGGTGAGGACCACCCCTTTCGGCGTGCCGGTGGTGCCGCTGGTGGCGACCACCAGGCTGTCGCCGTCCTCGACCGGCCAGCCCCCCCGCAGGGGGTGGCGGCCGTCGGCGTCGACCAGTACGCCGGCTCCGAGGGTGCCGAGGACTCGCTCCCGGGCGGCGGGCGCGAGCCTGCGGTCGAGGGGCAGTGCTGCGTCGCCGGCGTCCCAGGTGCGCCTCAGGGCGTCCACCCAGGCGGGACCGGCGGGCAGGTCGATGGCGACGAGCTGGGCCACGCCCGGTAGCTTTCCCGATCACCATGACCAACCGGTGGGTCCTCGGGGCCCGGCTGCGCACCCTCCCCGCCTCGGTGGTGCCCGTCGCCGTCGGCACGGGGGTGGCCGCGGCCGCTGGCCACGCCATCGCCTGGCGGGCTGGCCTGGCCGCGGTCGTGGCCCTCGCCCTGCAGGTGGGGACCAACTACGCCAACGACTACAGCGACGGGGTGCGCGGCACCGACGAGACCCGGGTCGGGCCGCGGCGGCTGGTCGCCTCGGGGCTTGCCGCGCCGGCCGCGGTGAAGCGGGCGGCCCTGGTCGCCTTCGGGGTGGCGGGTGCGGCCGGGCTGGTCCTGGCCGCCGCGGTGTCCTGGTGGCTGCTGGCCGTGGGCGCGGCCTCCTTCGCCGCCGGGTGGCTCTACACCGGCGGGCCCCGCCCGTACGGCTACGCAGGGCTCGGGGAGCTGTTCGTGTTCGTGTTCTTCGGGTTGGCGGCCACTGTGGGCAGCGCGTACGTCCAGCTCGGGCGGGTCGACGCGCTCGCCTGGGTGTCGGCGGTCGCCCCCGGCCTTCTCGCCGTCGCCTTGTTGGTGGTCAACAACCTACGGGACATCTCCAGCGACTCCGCTGCCGGAAAGCGCACCCTCGCGGTAAGGATCGGGGCGCCGGCGACCCGGGTTGCCTACGCCGCCTGCCTGCTCGGACCCTTCGCGGTGGCCCTGGCCGCAGCCGTGGCCTTCAGGCCGTGGGCCGCTCTGGCGCTGATCGCCCTGCCGCTGGCGGTCCGCCCGACGCGCAAGGTGCTCGCCGGGGCGGAGGGCGCGGATCTGGTCGAGGTGCTCGGGGCGACCGGCCGGGTGCAGCTCGCCGCCGGCGCGCTGCTCGCCGTCGGCCTGGCCGCCTGATCCGGGTCGGGCCTGGGCGGAGCGGGCGGCACCCGGAAGTCGTCGGCGACGGGTCCCGGCGTGGCTGGCATGATCTCCCGGTGAGTGCGCTGCCCCTCGACTCCCACGTCCACAGCGAGTGGTCCTGGGATGCCGGGGAGGGCGACCTGGTTGCCACGTGCGCGCGGGCGGTGCAGATCGGTCTGGGCGCCCTGGCATTCACCGAGCACGTCGATTTCACCCGCTGGTCGCTCGTGCGTCCGGGCCCGGCGGAGGAGCGGGGGAGCGTGCAGGACGGGGGCTTCCAGCCCGAACCGCTCGACGTCGAGGGCTACCTGGCCGCGGTGGACGACTGCCGCCGGAAGTTCCCGGGCCTGCGCCTGCTGACCGGGGTGGAGCTCGGCGAGCCTCACCGCCACCCCGGAAAGGTGTCCGCCGTCTTGTCCGCAGGGCCCTTCGACCGGGTGCTCGGGTCGCTGCACTCCCTTCCCGACCTGGACCGCCCTGGATGTTGGGTGGAGGTCGGTGACGCCTACCGGCAGCGCCCGGCCGGCGAGGTGGTGGTGGCCTACGCCTCGGGCCTGCTCGACCTGGTCGCCGCCGACCCGCCGGTGGCGGTGCTCGCCCACCTGGACTACCCGTTCCGGTACTGGCCGGCCGGTGCCGGACCGCTGCGGGTGGAGGACTTCGAGGAGCACCTGCGGGCCGTGCTGTCCGCGCTGGCCGGCACCGGGCGGGCCCTGGAGGTCAACACCCGCCTGCCCCTGGCCCCGGTGGTGGTCGATTGGTGGCACCAGGCCGGCGGCGAGGCGGTGACCTTCGGCAGCGACGCCCACCGTCCCGACCGCCTCGCCGCCCGCTTCGCCGAGACCGCCGAGATGGTGGCCGGCCACGGGTACCGGCCCGATGGTCACCCGGGAGGCATGTGGCGACGGGCTCGAGTGGCTCGGGGTCCCCGGTAGGGTGGCGTCGTAGCACCCGTGACAGTCGGCGGCGAGGGTCCGGTGCCGGCTCGAGCTGGCGGCCGATCTCGCCATCCGCTACGGCGACGCCTACCGCAAAGCCAGCGACCGTACCCGCAAGCAGTTCAACACGGCAGTCTTCGAACGGGTGGACGTGAAAGACGGCCGGCTCTGTCATGAGCAGTACCGGCCGCCCTTCGACGACATCTTCAACGTGCCCCAGTTCGAATACGGAACACGAGTGGAGGTGGCGCCTCCG
>JAJZWW010000393.1 GCA_021846485.1 Actinomycetes bacterium | reverse complement strand
ATCGATGTGGATCCGAAGACGGTCGAGCGATGGATCAGCACCAGCCGCACGCCCCACCCACGTCTGCGCGACCGAGCCTCGCAGCGCCTCGGCGTACCGGTTGCCGTCCTGTGGCCCGAGGCCGACGCCCCGATGAACGGAATGGGAGAACTCGTCGGCCTCTACACGATGAGGACGGAGGTGTCGCCGTCGACCATCCGGTCGCTGTCAGCGAGCGCGAGCCGGCACATTGACGTCCTCGCCTACGCGGGGCTCTGGTTGTGGGACACGGTGCCCGGCTTTGCCGACATGCTGGCGACGAAAATCGCCGAAGGGGTTGAGGTGCGTGTCTGCCTGGGTGATCCGGACAGCCCGGCAGTCCTACAGAGAGGGCAGGAGGAGGGAATCGGCGCAAACCTCGCTGCTCGCTGCCGACTTGCTACCGAGTACGCGCGGGTGATCGCCAGCGCAGAGCCGACAGCTCTGCGCTGGTCGGCGGCGACGCTCTACGCGTCGATCCTTCGCTTCGACGACGACATGCTCGTCAACGTGCACCTATGGGGAAACCCGGCCGGCGCCTCGCCGGTCCTCTGCTTTCGCCGCCGGGGTGACGGCGGAGTTGCCGGCAACGTCATCCGCTCCTTCGATCGGGTGTGGCAGCAGGCTCAGCCCCCGCGTGGGTAAACGAGCACGCTCGCCCAAGCCGCGCAGGCCGTCCCTTCGCCCTCTGGCCCGAGTCCGTCGTTGGATCGAGCTTTGATCGAGACTTGGGCGATGTCGACTCCGAGTGCGCCGGCGACGTTGGAGCGCATCTCGTCGATATAGGGCCTCAGCTTGACGGTGCCCAACACGACGAACGCGTCGACGTTCGCAATGTCGAAGCCGGCCCGGGCGACTTGGGCGGAGAACTCGCGGACGAAGTCGAGGCTGCGAGCGTTCTCGGCGGCGGGGTCGTCTTCGGGGAAGTGCGTGCCAAGATCCCCGTCGGCGATGGCGCCGGCCAGGGCATCGATCAGGGCGTGGCAGAGCACATCCCCGTCGGAGTGCGTGTCGAATCCTACGGCTGCCGGGATCGTCACGCCGCCGAGCACGAGCGGGCAGTCGGGAAAGAGCCGGTGAACGTCGTGACCGAGGCCACAGCGACCGCGTGTCATCACGGGACGGCTCGGGCCGCGCCGAGCCTCGTCTCGATCTGCAACACGTCTGTCAGGAGATCCGGAACGTTCGCGGACGTGGCCCGATGCACCACGGACTCCCGCGGGTGGCGGCTGAGGATTTCCGCCACGCGCTCTTCGGGTGCGCAGCGCCCGCCGGAAGGGGAGGATGTGAGGTCCGCCCAAGCCAGCGCCGCCTGGGCAAGCTCAGGCGGGGGAGGAAACTCTGCGGCCAAGTCAACGGCGAGGTGACGCAGCTGCGCTTCCGTGCCGGCTCGCGTGTGCCACGCGACGAGGCGACAGACCTCGGGTGGCCAGCCACGGGCGCTCAGCCATCGCGCACCGTCGAGAGGATGGAATCCGGTGTTGACGACCGATGGGGCGTATCCCACGTCGTGAAGCCACGCACCATCGAGCAGGGCTGTACTCCACGGCGCGTCCAGCACGGGCGAGACGACACTCGCCTGGAACGCCACAGCGCGGGAGTGCGCCAGGCGTGCGCCCACTCCGGCGAGCAGCTCGGTCGCTGTGGCGGAAGACTCCACGCCCGGAACCCTACCCGGCCGTCCTGTGCACACCCCTGCCCCGCCGGCCTGGTTGCCCGTTGACTGCATGGCGCTTGGCCTCGTTCGCGTTCGGAACTGTCACCGCGCCCCATGGCCAAGTTTCCAAGGTTCCATGACTCCAACACCCCACTCGTAGAACGACCTTGGAATCTTGGAACCTTGGAACCTTCGAGGTCGGAGGCTTTGTCGCTGGGAATCTTGACGGACCCGGCCCGGAATCTTCACCGACCCCGTCCGCGCCGGGTGCCGTCATTCCAACACCCAGCCCTCGGCGGTCTTGCGGGTTCGGAGCCCGAGCTGCTTGCGTGCCCGGTGCAGGGTGGTGGCGGCGATCCCGGCCTCGGTGGCGTCGGCGAGCAGCTGCGCGGCGGGTGTCTCGCCGCGATGGGTGCTGCGCCAGGCGGTGAGCCACTCGACCGCTTCGCCGAGGGCCGAGGACTGCGTTCCCGCTAGCAGCTCGGATGCGCTGCGCCGGTCCGCGTCGGTGTCCCAGTCGACCCGGGCCACGCCGAGCTCGGGCACGTCAACGAGCGCGTAGCCCCACGTGGGGGCCTCACCGGCCAGGTTCGACTTCACGGTTGCGAGGAGGCGGTGGTCGGCGTCGTCGGGGTCGCGGACCACGGCGTACGCCGCGCGGGCCGCGCCGATGATGCCGATGGAGCCGCCGCCGCGGTAGAGAGCCGAGGTGCCCGGTGTCTTGGTGTGGTGGCGGATCAACACGACGGCGGCGCCGGTTCTGCTGGCAGCCTGGGCGAGCAGGGCGAGCAGGCGGCGTACCGACTGGTCCTTGTGGGAGTCGACGCGGTCGGAGAGGTAGGCGGCGAGCACGTCGATGACCACCATCGCGGCAGAGCACTCCTCGACCAGCCGGGCGATCCAGGCGATGTCCTCGGGCAGGACCACCGGGCGCAGGGCCGGTCCGTGCTCGCCGTCGACCTCGCGGGCCGCGACACAGATGCAGCGGTCGAGATCTGCGCCAGCGGCCTCCAGGCGGGGACGGATGGTGTCTCCCCAGCCATCCTCGGCCGACAGGAGCAGCACCGAGGCCGGCGTCGGCGCCGGCGCGCCGTCGGGCCAGGCGGACCCGCGGGTCACCCGGGCGGCCAAATCGAGGGTCATCGTCGACTTGGCGGTGGCCGGGTCACCCTCGATCACGGTGAGCTTGCCCGCCGGAATGCGTCCCGGCCACACCCACTCGACGTTCTCCCGGGGGATCGCGGAGGCGGGCCGCACCGACCAGGGTCCTCGGCTATCACCGGGATTGGCTAGAATGTAGTCCGACACGTGCAGTTCCCCTTTCACACTCGGCCCCCGGTGCCAGCCGGGGGCCGCTTGCTGTCAAGGTCAGAGGGCCAGCCCTCGGCGGCGGGCGAGGACTCGGCCTCGGATGCGTGTACTGGTGCCATCCGCTGGCACAGGACGGTGATGGGGGTCGATCCGCTGGGCTGCCGCTCCGACGGATTCCTGCTGCCTGTTTGCCGGCGGCAGCTACGCGGTGATCGTGTAGCCCGCGGTGTGGAGGCCGTTCGCCGCCCGTGTGACGGGTCAGGTGGACGGGCACCGAGTCGTGTTTGCGGATCGGGGCTAGCTCACCGACTCGGCCTGGTCGCTGGGTGGGACGTGGCGTCCCACCCACGGGTGAGCTCATCGATCACAAGGCTGACGGCGCCGGGCAGCGGGTGGGGCAGGCCGTGGTGACGCGGCGAACCGAACACCCGGGTCTGGTCCCTGCAGCCGACCCCGGTGCCCGCTCCCCAGTGGGGAAGAGCTTCCGCCATTCGGTGAGCCACTCGACGGCGTGGTCAAGCCGCGACGCCGGGGTGTCGTGGCAGGCTGCGGTCGCGGAGCGCTCATCGCCGCCCCCTGTCCGACGAGTTTGCGGCGCCAGCCCCCACCCTGGCCTTGGTGACGCGGCGGACAGTCGCAGGATCGATCCC
>JAJZWW010000392.1 GCA_021846485.1 Actinomycetes bacterium | reverse complement strand
CGGCGGTCACGCGGGGCTCCGGAGCTGTCGAAGGAGCTGCGCACCGATGGTCACCCACGCGGCCCGCTCGTCGATCGAGCGCGTACGGTCGGCGGCGAAGGAAGCGACCTGGGGCGCCAGGTTCGTAGCGTCCTCACGGGTGAGGGTGACGGCGAGGACCCGGGCCACGTTGGGGCCGGTCACCGGGCCACGACCCGGCGAGCGAGCTGTGCGGCGCGGGCGCTGAGGGTTCCGTCCGGCCCGGCGCTCATCCGGACGAGTGCGGCTGCCAGCTCCCGGTGGGATGCCGCCAGCTCCCTGCGGGTGCGGGCCAGCTTTGTGCGGCCTCGGGAGACGGCCTCGACCCGTTCGGCCTTCAGGACCCACGCTTCGGCCTGGTCGAGCAGCGTGGCCTCGACCGGGCTCGTGGGGAACGCCGGCTTCGCAGATGGGGCTACCGGCGGGGTCGAGGCACGGATATCGTGCGCCATATCGGGACCTCCTGGTTAGGTTCCGGTCACGCCCCGGGGCCGCGGCTAACGGCGCCCGGGGCTCTATCTATGTAGGGGTCAGGTTACGCATCCCTGGGCGGAGATTCCAGCGATTCGGGCGTGGGAACGTGCGTGGATTGATCGAGGGAGGCGTGCAGGAACGGCTGGAGGAAATCGGGTAGGGCGCCCAGCTCCTGTGCCGAGCCGATCACCTCGTGGAGATGGGCGAGCACTGGCGCCGCTACCGGCGCCAGCAGCCCGATGCGGCGCCATCGGTGCTCCTCGCCCCATGCTCCGACGGTGGGGTACATCACGGCCAGCGCATCGACGAGCGTCTTGGCCGCCTTCACGCCGCCCGCCAGCTCGGCGGGTAGCGCGGCGCCCAGCCAACCGTTCGACGTCGATACGGCGGCCCTTGCCTGATCGAACGCTGCGAGGTTCACCTCAGCCTCCTCGTCGTCGAGCCGAGCCGGTGTCAATCCGAGTCGGCGCTCGGCTACGCCGACCAGGCGGTCAAGCTCGGCGGAATCGAATGGCTCGACCGGGCTGCCCGTCAACATGTCTGCGATCGGCACAACAGCGGCCCTCGTCGTGATGTCGATGGCGTCCGTCTCGGGCGCTACGGCTTCGGGCAAGCCTTGCCAGTCCGCGGGAGGATGGCGAGCATCGTCCGTGACTATCCGTCGGAGGTCACCGAACATGGGATCGTTCGCGAAACGCTCTACCAGCTCGTCCGCGTCGCCCGTCCCGTCGTCGTCGGGATGAGTGAGCCTGGTCAGGACATCGCGGAGGCGCCGGCAGGGGTAGCCGTCGGCAGCCATCTTGAGGACCGCCACGTCGCCATCCCGGCCCGTCCCGAGCAGCGGGGCGAGGCGCCGATAGTGCTCGACGGGATCGGCGTCTCCCGCGGGGCCGTAGCCATCTTCGATCCAACCCTGGACCCGGCCCGCGGGTAGGTCCAGGGCTCCGCCGAGCTGGATGGCGAGTTTCGTAGGCCGTGGCATGTTCCCGACTCTAACACCGCGCTAGTTCCGCTCACCTGGGATACCGCCCGCCTAAGGGACTTCCCCCTTATGATCGGGCCGGTAGCCGAGACCGGGGTTACAACCTCGTCGTGGCTTCCCTGCCCATTCCAACCCCAACCGACCCCGGGCCATCGCAGGCGCCCCGCGTCCCGGTGGCCCTGCCGCCGGGCGCGGCCGTCCTGCTCGGGCAAGCGTCGGGTGAGCGGGCAGGGGGCCTCACGTGGGCCGCACGCTTTCCTCACCAGCACGCCGCCATCCTGGCGCTGCTCCGCAGGGCCTTGTCCGTAGTTGAGGGGGCGACATGAGCGCCGCGCTTCGCTTCAGCGGCGTCGTGGCGACGGTGCCTGGTCGCATCACGGTTCCGGTTCGCGTCCCGCCGGACATCCTCGCGGAGGCGGAGCGGATCGCGGGCCAGCTCGGCGAGGACCGCTCCGTCGTGCTCGGCGACCTCGTGGCTGCAGCGCTGCCCGAAGCGCTCGCCGAGGCGGCCGACGATCTCGTCGGCGCCCCGGCCCGCGAGCGTCTCGCCGGCAGCATTTCCTCCTCTGACGCGGCGCCGCCGCCGGCTCTCGCCGACGGCGCCACCAGCGATCACGCTCCAACGATCTCGCCGACCGCCATCGTAGCGGCTTCGGCGCCCTGGCCGGAGTCCTGCGATGGCGTCGCGTAGGCCCGAGTCCCTCCGCCAAGAGGCACGGCGCCGCGGCGTCAGCCTGTATCAAGTTCGCCTCGAACGCGGCCGGCGCGCCGGCGCGGCATCGCGGGCGTCGGTCGGCCACGGTGCCGCCGCACGGCGGACGACCGCTCGCGGAGTCTTCAGCCTGTCGCCATCGCAGAACCGCGCACGGCGTCGGGCCGATGAGGCGGTCGCGCTCATGCGCCGTCGCGGGTACTCCCTCGACAAGGCGGCCCGGCGTGCCCACACCACCCCCGATGCTGTGCGCCGCTGGGCCGGGCCGGCCCTGGACCAGGCGTCGAATGGCCGTTGGCGGGCAACGCCGACGGACCGCCTCGTGCGGATTATGCCCGTGGTCTCGGGCGCCGTCGTCTACGAGCGCGTCGCCGTCCGGGGCTCGGCCGACGCGTCGACGGTCGCCGCGCACCTGCGGGCCATCGGTCGCTACTTCAAGTACGGGCTCGATGACGACCTGCGCTCCTTCGAGGGGGCCGTCGTCGAAGGGACGCTTCCCGACGGCACCCAGGTCACGTTCGAGCTGGAGACCACAGTCGATGTGCTCCTTGATCTCGATCGGCAAGGCGCTCTCGACGACCTGGTGGTCGAGAGCTGATGATCCCCGACCCCGCCGCCGCCGATCGCCGCCGCGGCGGACGAGCGCGTCGACTCCCCGGCGATGCCGCATGCGTCGTTTGCGGGATCGACGACCCGCGGGTGATCCACCTTCACCACCCGATCACCCGCGAAGTCGACGAGGCCGCTGTCGGTCCGCGCTGTTTGAATCACCACCGTCTCGCCGACCTGGCCCGTGAGGGTGCCGGTCTGCCCGCCAAGGATCTGCCCACCACCCTGCCCGAGCGGGCCATCGCCGCCGATCGGGCGCTGGCCGCCGAGCTTGACCTGCTCGGGGCCGGCCTCCGCGAGCGGGCCGGATGGGTCGAACGGCTCCTGCTCGCCCTCGACGCTCGCGGTGTCGATTGGCGGTCGTGGCCGGAGGTGTCCCCGTGACAGCGTGTCGGTCGCTCGCCTGGCGTCTCGCCGACTGCCTGCCCGGGCTCGACGCGCCCGCCATGGGTCGCCACCCTGTGTTCCGGGAGGCGGCAGCCGCCGCTCTCGCCGTCCTCGACGAGGGCAGCATCGTGGAGCGGGTCGTCGCCCAAGGCGGGCTGGCCGGTGCTCGCAACGTGCACGCCGTCGTCGTCGCCAGGCTTCGTGCGATCCCAGTCCACGTGCAGGACCGTTACGAGGCCGCGGTCGAGCGCGAGGCGGTCGTGGCGCTCAACAGCCCGCGGGCGCGTGCGCTGCGAGCCGCGGCCGAGCGCGGGGTGCTGCTCCGGGCGCACGTCGAACGAGGATCGATGACCCGCCAAGAGGCGCTCGACGCGTTGGAGTGGGAGTGCAAGGACGGCGAGCTACTCGACGTTGGGCTTGCGGCGTTCGAGGGGCGAGCGCCCGGTCTCGGGCTTCAAGG
>JAJZWW010000391.1 GCA_021846485.1 Actinomycetes bacterium | reverse complement strand
TCGGCGATGGGGGCGATGAGCGCCGCCCACCGGGGCAGGGTCTCGGCCAGCTCGTGGGTGAGAGGCGCCATGAGGCGGACGTGGCCATCGGGGAGCTGGGCGAAGTCCGACTTCTTGAAGGTCCGGCTGGCGAGGAGGTCGAGCACGAAGGCCTCCGCCTCGGGCCGGACCGGCTCCATCAGGTCCAACGCCATCGACTGGCGAGATCGGGCATCGAGGTGGATGAGCGCCATGCCGGGATCGATCCCGACGGCGTGACACGCCATGACCGCCTCGGACTCCAAGAGCGAGAACACGTAATTCAAGATGGCGTTCGTGGGTCGCTCCGCTCTGCGGTTGGCGTTCACCGACGCGAGCACCGAGCGCCGACCGTCGTACCGCGTCCAGTTCGCTGGGACGCGTCGGCGATCGGTGGCGGTGAAGGTGGGCACCGCCTCGGACCGTCCGGCCCAGGTCTGGAAGTAGATCGATGCCGCCGTGGCTTCTGCGTGCACCGCCGCTTCGATGCTGTTGGCGCTCTCTGCTCCTCCAGCGAGTTCGAGCAGCATCGAAGCCGCGTCGTCGGCTCCGAACCGAGACGTGAGCACCTTGGCTTCGCCGGTGATCTTCTCGGAAATGAGCCACCGGGCGAGATCGAGGCCGACGGGGCGGTCTGGAGCCTGAGCTTGCATCCGTCGCAGCCTCGCGTCGTCGGTTCGCCGCGGAACCGAGGTGAGAAGTGGCGTGTCGTCACTCCCGAGGACGAGGACACCGATGTCGAGCGCCTCGCACCAGCGGAGCGCGTCGAAGGTGATGACGCCGGTGACGTTGCCGACGACGATCCGGGAGAGGCCGTGGGTTGCTCGTTCGAACCGCCGGGTTCGACGCTCCTGGCCGATCCCGTCGTGGACCTGAAGTGCTCCACGCTCGACAACGATCTTCACGCCGTAGCCGTCGGCCATGCAGATACCGCCAACGGTGGGGCGGGAGAAGGTGGCCTCGACAGCAGCGAGGCGGGCGGCGACGTCTTCGGAGGAGAGGCGTCGATTGCCATCGCTGGGTGGGGCCAGCGTGGCAGGGCTACCCTGCGGAACGCTCATGGGATCTACCTCCTATGGGCCACGCCCCGGGGGTGTTCCCGCACCGCCCGGGGCTCTTCAGTGTTCGCTGTTCAACCTACCTCTGGGGGGCGGATGCCGCTGCTGCCGACGAGACAAGCCGGACCTCATCTTGGCCCGCTGCGATTGCTTGGAGCACGAGACGGAGCAGCTTGACATTGAGCAACGTGTGAACCGCGTTGCACCGCGTGGCATCGCAGACGAATGACCGTCGCTGTGAGATCCGTATGGACGAGCAGCGAAGCAGGACGCTGGAAGCTGGCTCTGGGGCTATCCAGATACTCGTGCCGAAGGTGGCCGGAAACGGGTCGCCTGGGCGCAAGACCGGAGATGTCAGTGTGGCGGGGATCCAGTGCGGCTCCGGATCGTCGTTGCCTATGGCTATAGGGTCGAGGTCGCCGAACCCTCCGCTCCTGAGCTTCGGCGGCAAACGTCGCGGGCTGCTCACGACGTACACGCCACGCGACGGAAGCGCGAGCAAGGCGAGGAAGCCGAGCTTTTGTCCACAGGCGCAGCGCAGCCGCATCGCGGGGTGGGCCTGGAGCTCTTTGCATGCGGCGACCACGCTCGTGCGCATGGCGGCCACGTTGGCCCCGTAGAGGGGCCAACCTTCCTGGACCAGCCACTCTGTGGGCTCGGCCGGGTCCGGCTCATCCAGCTCGTTCAGCGCTGCTCTTGCCAGAGTCTGGAAGTCGACGCGTTGCGTCCCAAACGACATCGCTGTAGTATGGCTCTTGTCGGTCGAAGTCGGTCGACAGCGATTGGTCCGGGTGTCGCCCAACTACCCGGCCAAGGTGCCGTCTCAGCGGACGGGCCGTGGGAGCTTGTGTGTCCACGCCCGCGTCCGCAGCTGAGAAGCGTCAGCCGCTCACGATCGGTGAGGCCGCACGTCGTCTCGGGGTTCACCGAGAGACCCTTCGTGCCGCCATCGAGCGCGGGGAAGTCCCTGCTTCTCGCCTCGGCAGGCGCTGGCTTGTTCCCGCCGCCGCTGTCGAAGATCTGCTGGCGGGTCGCTCACCAGTTCCGCGTGAGCCGGGGCCATGACTCAGAGCTTTTCTGGAACTGAGCGGGATTGGAACCGCCTTGCCGCCGGCACGAAGCGCCGGTGGGTATCGGCATTCGGCGGCCCACGGAGCCTCGGAGCGGAGCGCCGTGCCGAGCGCGCTCGTCTTGCCTACGAGGCCGGCGAGCACCTGCCGACCGCACACACCGGCCACGCCGGTCCCTACGCCGTCGTATTCGCCGAGCTGGTGACGACCACCGGCGTGCACGAGCACGTGCAGGTGACCGACCGTGTCGAGGGGCGCCGGGCGGGCGAGTACGAGAGCGACGTCGGCCGGCTCCTCGGGGGGCACCTGGAGCCGGCGGCATTCCGTGCACGCTGGAGGAGCCGGGTGCGCACGGTGGCCGGCTTCGAGGTGGAGGCCACACCGGAACGCGTCCTCGCCATGAAGGCCGAGGTCGGGCCACCGCCCGAGCCGTTCTACGTCGGACCCCTGCGACGAAGGCGGGCGGCATGAACGGCGCCTGTCTCGTCCCCGCACCACGCTGTGGCTACGTCGGGCCGGGCGTCGGCGACCACCACGTTCTTGGACGTGGCACAGACGGTCGCTACGTCCAGCCCGAGATCCTGATCCCGTTGTGCCAGCGGGAAGGTGGGACATGTCATCAGGGCGGCGTCCACCGGCTCCTCCGGGCGGCCGGCGTGGAGGGTCCGATGCCGGCGACCCACGGGGTCCTCGTCCTGCGCATCGCCGTCACGCTCGGGTGGCTGAGCGTCGGGCGCACCGGTGACCTCCTCATCCCGTGCGCCTTCGTCGCCGACCTCGCCGACGTGCTCGGCGTGGTCGGGCGCGACCTGCGGCGCCAAGAGCAGGCCTCATGACGACCGACCTCGTCGAGCTGCGCGTCCGCGTCGCCCCAGTGCCCGAAGAGCCCAGGGAGCTTCGTGAGCCCCGTCTTCTTCCCCGCCGTTTCCTCGTGCCGCAAGTCCACGCCGACGAATGCGAGCGCCTGGTGCGGGCGGTGGTGATCGAGATGCTCGATGGCGTCCCCGACTGCGTTCTCGTCGTGCCGGCAACCGGGGACGACCTGGGAGAACTGGATCCGGTCCCCTCGGCACCCGGGGTCATGGTCAACCCGGCCGTCGTTTCGGTGGACCAGCTCGGCCGCCGCCTCGCCAGGGTGTGCGGAAGCCGAGGCGCTCTCATGGTCGGCTTCGACATTCCCTGGGTGATGGGGCGCCTCGCTGTCCATGCTCGGGAGGCAAAGGGCGGCGGCGTCTCGCTCGCCCTCGCCGGCTGCGGCTGGCATCACCACCGGACCGGCGAGTGGGATGACGCGTACACGAAGGCTCGTCTGCGCTTGGACGGGCCGTTCCTGCGCTGGCTGCCGCCGAGGAGGACCCGCAAGGGAGAACGCTCGCGGGGCGGCCCGGTGGTCCAGCTTGAAGTCGTGGGAGAAGCACTGGGTTGCGACGTCAGCACCCCGGCGGCGATGGCCGCCAGCCTCGGAGTGCCCTGGCCCGACGGACCGGTCTCGCTGCAGCGGCTCGTCGTGGA
>JAJZWW010000390.1 GCA_021846485.1 Actinomycetes bacterium | reverse complement strand
GTTGTAGCTAGAACAACGACCTTGAGGAGGATCCATGGCGATCCAGCTGGGCGACACCGCACCCGATTTCACCGCTGAGACGACCGAGGGGCGCCTCAGCCTGCACGACTACCTGGGCGACAGCTGGGGACTGTTGTTCTCCCATCCGGCCGACTTCACGCCGGTGTGCACCACCGAGCTCGGCGAGTTCGCCCGGCGCAAGGACGACTTCGCCAGGCGCAACGTCAAGCTCATCGGGGTGAGCGTCGACGCCGTGGACTCGCATCGGCGCTGGTCGAACGATATCGCCGAGACCCAGGGGACTGCACTCAACTATCCCCTTGTCGGCGATGAGGACCGCAGTGTCGCCAACCTCTACGGGATGATCCATCCCAACGCGATCGCGACCGCCACCGTCCGTACCGTGTTCGTGATCGGACCCGACAAAAAGGTCATGCTCACCGTCACCTACCCGGCCAACGTGGGGCGCAACGTGGACGAGATCATCCGGGTGATCGACGCCCTGCAGCTGAGCAGCACGTACCCGGTCTCAACGCCAGTCAACTGGCGAGAAGGCGATGAGGTCATCATCTCCCCTGCCCTGTCCGACGACGAGGCGAGAGAGCGTTTCCCGAAAGGCTTCCGATCCTTGAAGCCGTACCTGCGGCTCACCCCTCAGCCAGAGGGGTAGGAACATCGGCACCAGGCCGCCACCCGCGGCGTGCACTCCCCTGCTCGACACCAGCCGCTCATCGCGGCCGAAGCTCACCGCCGAACAGCGCATCGAACCGTTCGGCCAAGAAGGACGCGGCACCCTCACCGAGATCTCGGACCACCTGCGCGGCCGAGACGGACTGACGAACGAGACCGACGCCTTGGCCGGCATAGATATAGGCGGTGTCGAAGGCACCGGCCCCGCGGGCTTCCACGAGTTCGCGGCGTGCGCCAGCGTCGTCGGCCAACTCTGTCTCGCGACCAAGCCAGGCGTCGGTGAAACGGTTGCGCAAGGCCCGGCCGGCAAAGCGCTCCGGCCAGGGGATACCCTGGGCAACGTCGAACACCCGGGTGAGCACGGTGTCGGTCTCTCGCGCAGCCAGCACCTTCGCCCGTGCCTCGGGCTTGGTATTGGCTTCCGGGCAAGCAAGCAGGCAGGTACCCACCCATGCACCTACCGCGCCCGCGGCGAGCGCCGCGGCGAGACCGCGTGCCGTCGCGATCCCGCCGGCCGCCACGACCGGCACGTCGACGGCATCGAGCACGAGCTGGAGCAGCGGCAACGTACCCACCGTCCCGGTGTGCCCGCCAGCGTCGGTCCCCTGTGCGACGACGATGTCGACACCCGCGTCTGCAGCGGTAACCGCCCCCGTCGCATCTTGAACCTGGGACGCCACCGTGATGCCGGCGGCGTGCAACGCCCCGACGTAGGGCCCGGACGAACCGAAGGAGATCGACACGAGCATCGGATGGGCCACCACCGTCGCATCGAGTAGCTCGGGGCGGTTGTCGAGAGCCCACGCCATGAGACCGATCCCAAAGGGGAGACGCCCGTTGTCGCTCGCTACAGGCGCTTCTCGGTCAATCAGCTCCGGGGTAGCGGTGCTGCCGACGCCGATCATGCCGAGTCCGCCGCCTTCGGTGACGGCTCGGGCTAAGCGGCCGTGGGCGACGCCTCCCATCGGTGCGCCGATGATGGGCATGACGATCCCCAGTCGATCGGTCAACTCTGTGTGCAACACCGAGACACTCCTGTCTGCTCCAACGGGGTAACCGCAGCCGAGTCCAGTCCCGGCCCACTACCTCGCCTTGGCTACCCCTGGGATACTCGGCCGTGCTCCCCATCGAATCCCTTGTCGCGGACACGCTCCCGATGCCACCGGGCAGGGCAAGTCAGGAATGGGCACCGGACCGTGCAGTTTGGCGTCGCACGGTCAGACGACATCCTGCCCGGCGAGGGTCTTTGGTCACTAGTCCCTCGACGTCGAGACCGCCCAGGCCTCCGGCCAGACCTTCGATGAGCCCCAGGTGCAATTGGCACACCGTGTCTGGATCAGAGGCGGCAACGTCGGCAAACGGGCACCGCCCGAGCACGAACTCGACCTTACGCCCTCGCTCGACCCGCGCCGGGCGGAACCCACGCCGAGCAATCTCGGTCTCCAAAAGATCGATCCCCTCGCCCGTGCCAGTCAGCTCAGCGGCACGGCGATGCCCGTCTTGGCAGCCAACCTGGCGCGGGGCCAGCTGACGACGCACCGCGTCACTCAACATGCTCGCCAACCAGGCGTACGCACCAGGAGTGTCCCACCTCCCCGCCGCCTCGGGATGTAGGCGGTAGAAAAGGCGGGGGCGTCCGGGTCGGGAGCGCTCCTCGACCTCCTCGACCACCAGGCCCGCGTCCTTCAGCACTGCGAGGTGCTGCCGAACCGCGTTGTGGTTGAGGTGCACGAACTCGGTTAGTTCCGCGACTCCGACTGGGCCGGGAGCGTTCACGATATACCGGAACAAGCGGTGGCGCGTCGGGTCGCCGAGCGCCCGGGCTTCCCGCTGCAGTTCATCGTCAACCATTACCGAGCCCTTCCTGAGAGATTCTCTACAGTATACCAAAAATACTGGGGGTTCCGGGTCATGACGGCACGATGGTCAAGAGGCTTGCTGGGTGGTCCATCACGTCCACTCCTTGCCGGACCGAGGCCGCTGTCCCACCCTGTGCCTCGATTCGCGTTCTCGTCATGTTGATCGGAACGAACCCGACGCCATGAACGCGTCGCGCCACCACGTTGGCTGAGACGGGGGCCAGCGACGGGACCAGCGGCTGCGACATTGTGCCCGCATCGGATGCCGGAGAAGCCGGCACATCCGTCGTGCATGCGATCGGCGTTCCACTCTGATCGCCAGGGCCGGCCAACCGAGTGCAGGTGGCGTTCTCGTTTGGGGATCCCGCATTGGGAGTGCCTACTGCTGGCACGGCCAGGCGGTCCTACGCTCACGGGTATGCAGTTCGACTCGGAGCAGCTCGCCTGGGCCACCGAGGTGGTCAGGCGGCGGGTGCCGCCGACGCCCCAGTACCCCTGGCCGCTGCTCGCCGAAGCGGTCGGTGCCGAAGTGTGGGTCAAGCACGAGAACCACACTCCGACGGGGGCGTTCAAGGTGAGAGGGGGCGTCATCTGCGCCGAACGGCTGCGGGCCGGACGGCCCCAGGTCAAGGGGATCATCTCGGCCACGCGGGGCAACCACGGCCAGAGCCTGGCCTTCGCGGGGACCGCAGTTGGGGTGAGTGTCACCATCGTCGTGCCCGAGGGCAACAGCCCGGACAAGAACGCGGCCATGCGCGCCTTCGGCGCCGAGCTGATCGTAAAGGGCCATGACTTCCAAGCGGCCCGCGAGCACGCCACCGTCGTAGCCGGTCAGCGAGGCCTGGAGATAGTACCCCCCCTACCACCCGGACCTGGTGCTCGGCGTCGCCACCTACGCCGCCGAGTTGTTCGATGTCGCCGGGGAACTGGACGCCGTATACGTCCCGGTCGGTCTCGGTTCAGCCCCAGCAGCCCCTGCGGGGCGGTCGCGCAGGCGAGAAAATGGGTGTGCGCCTGCCTGCCGACGCCGTTTCATCCTTGGCCTTCGAGGCCGCGGTTCAGCCTGGCGCCGGGGCCCCTTTTGAAGGGTCGCGCACTGTCGCTACGAGCACGCCGGTCA
>JAJZWW010000389.1 GCA_021846485.1 Actinomycetes bacterium | reverse complement strand
GGGTGCTCATGTGCTCGGACATCCTTGGCCGGCGGTGGCGGTTCTTCGAGGACTTCCCGCCCGAAAGCGTGGCTGGCGACGAGCCGAACCCACCACCGTGGGCGACGCCGCCGGAGTGAGGGATCAGCCTCGACCAGGTGCCACTGCCTGACGGGCCGGCGGACGAACGGGCGGCCGAGCGGAGCCACTTCCGTCGAGCGGAGCCACTTCCGTCAGCGGGCGGCGATGGCTTCGAGCACGTCGTCGAGCGCGGCCCGGCTGTGGCCGCTCACGAAGGCGTCGACGAAGGGCAGGGCCGCGGCCATGCCGCCCGTCACCGGCTGGTAGCCGGGGGCGGCCTTGCGGGGATTGGCCCACACGATCCGGTAGGCAAGCCGGCGCAGCCGCTGCATCTCTCGGGCCAGGACCTCGGGATCGCCGGTGTCCCACCCGTCGGACAGCACGAGGACCACCGCACCGCGGGCCAGCCCTCGTCGTCCGTGGCCGTCGTTGAACGCCTTCAGCGCCTCACCGATGCGGGTGCCGCCGGACCAGTCAGGGGCGAGGCGCCCGGCCCGCTCCAGCGCGGCGTCGGGGTTGGAGCCGCCGAGGGCGCGGGTGAGGCGGGTGAGCCGGGTGGCGAACACGAACGCCTCGGCCCGGCTGCCGTTGACGCTCGACACCAGCAGCTGCAGGTAGGCCCGGGCGTAGGATTCCATCGACCCGGAGATGTCGCAGATCAGCACGATCCGCCGGGGGCGCTGGCGCCGCCGGCGGTGTTGGGCGACAAACGGCTCCCCGCCGGTGCGGCGGGCCCGGCGCAGCGTGGCCCGCACGTCCAGCTCGGCCCGGCGGCGGTCCCTCGCCTTGCGATGGCTTCGGCGCGGCGGGGGGGCGAGCGACATGCGTGCCGTCAGATCCTGCAGGCGGGCCAGCTCCTCGGGGGTGAGCTTGGCGAAGTCCTGGTGGCGGAGGCGTTCGTCCGGGCTCAGCACTGCCGTCATCGATTCGTGCTCGCCCATCGCTCCGCTGGCCGCGCCGCCGGCGTCGGGCAGGGCCCCACCCGGACGGGGCAGCGGTCGCGAGCGTGGCGGCACCCCGGGCGGCGGCGGCCGGGTCTGGCTGTGTCCTGGCGCCGGGGAGGCGGTGTCGCCTCGGAAGTCCGCCGGGTCCACCATCCCTCCGAACACCTGGGCGAACACCCGATCGAAGACGGCCAGGTGGGCGTGCTCGGCCACCAGCGTCACCCGCCCCAGCCAGTACAGCTCGGAGACGGTTGCGGGCGGGGCCAAGGCCACCGCCGTCGCCCAGCGCCCCGCCCGCTCCGCTGTGACCGGGACGCCGGCGGCGTGCAGCAGGGCCGAGAACCTCGCCGCCACCTCCGCCAGGTCGGGCTTCACGCGCCGGACACCACCCACGCCGGCCCCTTCTCCATGACCAGCTCGAGGTCGTCACGGTACTTGAGCACCGAGCCGAAGGTCGCCGTCGCCGCTGGCCCGTCGAGCTCCTCCAGCCCGAGCAGTTCGAGGGCAAGCACCCAGTTGATGGCCTCGGCCACCCCCGGTGGCTTTTGCACGTCGAGGCCGCGCAGCCGGCGCACCGCCTCGGCCACCTGCACGACCAGCCCCTGGGAGGCGGTGGGCACCCGCCGCCGGATGATGGCCGCGGTGCGCTCCACGTCGGGGTAGTCGATCCAGTGGTACAGGCACCGGCGCTTCAAGGCGTCGTGCAGGTCGCGGGTGCGGTTGGAGGTGAGCACCACGATCGGCGGGTGGGTGGCGTGGATGGTGCCGAGCTCGGGAATGGTGACGCTGCCCTCCCCGAGCAGCTCGAAGAGGAAGGCCTCGAACTCGTCATCGGCCCGGTCCACCTCGTCGATCAGGAGGACCGCCGGGCGGGGTCCGGGGTGCTCCACGGCCCGCAGCAGGGGGCGGCCGATCAGGTAGCGGCGGCCGAACAGGTCGTGCTCGCTGACCATCTGGCCCGTCGCCTCGGAGGCCTTGATGGCCAGTAGCTGGCGGGGGAAGTTCCATTCGTAGAGGGCCTCGGCCGCGTCGATCCCCTCGTAGCACTGCAGGCGGATGAGCGAGGTGTCGAGCACGGCGGCGAGCGACTTGGCCGCCTCGGTCTTGCCCACCCCGGCCTCCCCTTCGAGCAGCAACGGCTGGGGCAGGCGGGCGGCGCAGAACAGCGCGGTGGCGATCCCCTCGTCGGCCAGGTAGCCGACCCGCTCCAGCCCGTCGCGCATGGCGGACGGCGACGGGACCAGCTCGGAGACCGGCGTCAAGGCTCGACCGCGTAGGCGCCCGGGTCGGCCACGAACGCCCGCTGGCAGCCGGGCCCGCAGAACCACACGGTCCGCCCTCCTTCCTCGGCGCGCAGGGTGTCTCCGCCCGCGACGACCGTCATGCCGCACACCGGGTCGGTGTCGTGGCACACGTCCACCACCAGCGGGTGCCCGGCCCGGGCCTTGCGGGGCTGGCCGGCGACGATCTCGGCCAGGATCGACAGGGCGACCTCCTCGGCGGTCCCCGCTCCGATGTCCAGGCCGGCTGGGGTGTGCACCCGCGACCTGCGCTGGTCGTCGACGGGAAGCCCGGAGACGACCGCGGCGCCCCGCTTCCGGCTGGCGACCAGCCCCACGTAGGGCACGTCGGCCTCCAAGGCGGCGACGAGCGGGGCCTCCTCGTGCTTGCCGTGGGAGGCGACCACCACCGCCACGGCGTCGGGACGGACCTCGCCCCGCCAGGCCTCCATGGCGAAGCCGAGCGGTCGGCCCAGGGCCGACAGCGCGACGGCGGTCGGTGAATCGCCGGCCACCTGCACCAGGGGCGGAGGCAGCGATGGCTCGAGGAAGATCTCGACGGTGCCGCCCGACAGACACGGGTTGTGCACCACTCGCTTGCCTTCCTGTTCGGGCTCTGGGGTGGGCGTGATGCGCAGCAGGACGGTGTCGCCGGAGGGGAGGGCTTCGAGGGACTGCTGGCGGACGGTCGCCTCGGCACACTCCCCGCCCACGAAGCCCTCGATGGTGCCGTCGCCGAGGACGATGGCCTCGTCTCCGGGCTTGGCCGAGGTGGGCCGCGCCGCCCAGACCACCCGGGCGTGCACGAACGGGACCCGCGAGCCCCGGAGGGCGGCGGCGCGCTCTGAGAGGTCCTGGCGGATCATCGTCCCTGTCTGCGCCAGCGCTACTCGATGGCGAGATCGGGTCGCATCGGCCGTCCCTGCAGCGCCCGCCACGTCATGGCCGGCGTGAACGGCATGTCCGCGGCGCGGATCTGCAAGGCGTCGAGGACGGCGTTGACCACGGCCGCCGGTGACCCCACCGTCGCCGACTCGCCTACGCCCTTGACACCGATCGGGTGGTGCGGGGACGGCGTGACCGTCATGCCCAGCTCCCAGCTCGGGCATTCCAACGACGTGGGCAGCAGGTAGTCCATGAAGGAGCCGCCGAGGTTGTTGCCCTCTTTGTCGAAGGCGATCACCTCCATGAGGGCCATGCCCACCCCGTCGGCCAGGCCGCCGTGGATCTGGCCCTCGACGATCATGGGGTTGATGCGCGGCCCGCAGTCGTCGACGGCGACGAAGCGCCGCACCTTCACCACCCCTGTCTGGCGGTCCACGTCGACCACGCAGATGTAGGCGCCGAACGGGTAGGTGAGGTTGGGAGGGTTGTAGACGACCGAGGCGTCGAGGTGGCCCTCGACCCCCTCGGGCAGCTCCAG
>JAJZWW010000388.1 GCA_021846485.1 Actinomycetes bacterium | reverse complement strand
AGGGTCGCCCGGCGCCGGCGCGCCTCTTTCATCGGGACCAGGAGGTTGTCACTGCCGCGGGCCGCGGCGGCCAGGTCGGCGAGGGCGGCCTCGACGCCCGCCGGGTCACGGCGAGCCCGGGTGGCCCGCACCCGCTCGACCTGGGCGGCGGTCGCCTGCGGGTCGACAGGGAACACCTCGACCGGCGCGGCCTCCTCCTCCGCGAAACGGTTGACCCCGACCACCACCTTGTCCCCCCGGTCGACCGCGGTCGCGTGGTCGTAGGCGGCCCGCTCGATCTCGTCTTGCACGTAGCCGGCCTCGATGGCCGCCACCGCCCCGCCCAGGCGGTCGATCTCCTCCAGGTACCTCCAGGCGGCGGCTTCGACCTCCTCGGTGAGCGACTCGACGAAATAGGAGCCGGCGAGGGGGTCGGCGGTGTCGGCGACCCCCGACTCGTGGGCGATGATCTGCTGGGTCCGCAGGGCGATGCGGGCGGCCCGCTCGGTGGGCAGGCCGATCGCCTCGTCGAAGCCGTTGGCGTGCAGGCTCTGGGTGCCGCCGAGGACCGCGGCGAGGCACTGGAGGGTGACCCGGGCCACGTTGTTGTCCGGCTGCTGGGCGGTGAGGGTCGAGCCGCCCGTCTGGGTGTGGAAGCGCAGCAGGAGGCTCCGGCGGTCCCGGGCGCCGAAGCGCTCGGCCATGATCCGGGCCCACATCCGCCGGGCGGCGCGGTACTTGGCGACCTCCTCGAAGAGGTTGTTGTGGGCGTTCCAGAAGAAGCTCAGGCGGGGGGCGAGCTCGTCGACCTGCAGGCCCGCGTCGAAGCCGGCCTCCACGTAGGCGATCCCGTTGGCGAGGGTGAAGGCGATCTCCTGCACCGCCGTCGAGCCCGCCTCGCGGATGTGGTAGCCGGAGATCGAGATCGTGTTCCAGCGGGGCAGGTGCTCCCGGCAGTAGGCGAAGATGTCGGTGACGATCCGCATCGACGGCCGCGGCGGGTAGATGTAGGTGCCGCGGGCGACGTACTCCTTCAAGATGTCGTTCTGGATGGTGCCGCCGAGGCTCGCCGGGTCGACCCCGCGCTCCTCGGCGACGAGCTGGTAGAGCAGGAGCAGAACTGCGGCGGTGGCGTTGATGGTCATCGACGTGGTGACCGCCTCGAGGGGCAGGCCGTCGAGCAGCACCCGCATGTCGTCGATCGAGTCGACGGCCACGCCCACCCGGCCCACCTCGCCCTCCGCCTTGGGGTGGTCGGAGTCGTAGCCCATCTGGGTCGGCAGGTCGAAGGCGCACGACAGGCCGGTCCCGCCGGCGGCGAGCAGCAGCCGCCACCGCTCGTTGGTGGCCTCGGCGGTACCGAAACCCGAGTACTGCCTGATCGTCCACGGCCGGCCCCGGTACATCGTCGGATGGATGCCCCGGGTGAACGGGGGCTCCCCGGGGGCGCCAAGGCGCTCCGCGGGGTCCCAGCCGGCGAGGTCGTCGGGCCCGTAGACCGGCTGGACGACGATCCCCGAATCGGTGCGACGCTCCTCGGTGGGCACGGGGCCAACCCTACGGGGCGCCGGGCAGGATCAGCGGGAGGCCTTTCCCCTCCGATCCCGGCTCGGCTCAGGCGGCGGGAGGGGCGATCGGGTGGGGCATGCACAGCTCGTCGTACTCGGCGATGACCAGCTGCTCGGGCGGGATCGAGCACGCCGCGCACTGCGGGTCGCGGTTGACCCGGAAGGTCCGGAAGCTCCCCTCCAGCGCGTCGTAGGCCAGGAGCCGGCCCACCAGCTGGTCGCCCAGGCCGAGCAGGAGCTTGACCGCCTCCATCGCCTGGACGCTGCCGATGATCCCGCACAGCACCCCGAGGACCCCCGCCTCCGAGCAGCTCGGGGCGAGCTCCGCCGGCGGCGGCTCGGGCACCTGGCAGCGGTAGCAGGGTCCCTGGTGGGGCAGGTACACCGACGCCTGGCCCTCGAAGCGGAATATCGACCCGTGCACCACCGGGATGTCGAGCTTGACCGAGGCGTCGTTGACCAGGTAGCGGGTCGGGAAGTTGTCCGTGCCGTCGACGATCACGTCGTAGCCGGAGAAGATCTCGACGACGTTGTCGGCCCCGAGCCGCACGTCGTAGGTGACCACGTCGACGTCGGGGTTCATGGCGGTCAGGGTCTTCTTCGCCGAGTCGACCTTGCGCTCCCCCACCCGGTCGGTGTTGTGCAGGATCTGGCGCTGGAGGTTGGATGCGTCGACCACGTCCATGTCGATGATCCCGATGGTCCCGACGCCGGCGGCCGCGAGGTACAGCGCGGCGGGCGAGCCCAGCCCACCGGCGCCGATCAGGAGGACCTTGGAGTCGAGGAGCCGCTGCTGACCGGCGACCCCCACCTCGGGCAGGAGCAGGTGGCGCTGGTAGCGGTTGCGCTGCTCGGGGGTGAGCGCGGCCGGGGTCTTCCACTCCCGACCCTCGTCCTTCCACCTGTTGAACCCGCCGTCCATCGAGATCACGTTGGTGTAGCCGAGCTGGGTGAGGGTGTCGGCGGCGAACGCGGAGCGCATCCCGCCGGCGCAGTACACGACGATGCGCGCGTCACGGTCGGGGACCTTCTGCTCGACCTGGCTCTCCAGGAACCCGCGGGGGATGTGGATCGCGCCCGGCAGGGCTCCCTGCTCGTACTCGTCGGGCTCGCGCACGTCGAGCACGACCGTGCCCGGCTCGGCGATCTCCCCGGCGGCGGTGGCGGTGTCGACCTCCCGGATGCGCTCCTTGGTCGTCTTCAGCAGGTCACGGAAGCTGGGCATGCGGTCCTCCCGGGCGGTCGTCGATCCGGATCACAGGCTCAAACACTACCCGGTAGGTCGACATTCCCCGGGGCGGGTCGGGTCGCCCTCCGCCGGCGGCCCTTCCCCCGGCGGCCCTTCCGCCGGCCGCACCCTGAGCGTGGTCCCCACGGCGAGGAAGGCGTCGCAGTCGGTGGGGTTGGGGCGGGCGGACCACGCCGGCGACTCCAGCCGGTTCGCCAGGCGCACGGCTCTCCTCCATCGCCCCGACCTGCTTGACATTGGAAGCTAGGAAATGGTATGACAACGACTTACAAGCTACGAACCGTAGGAGGGTGCCCCGATGTCGTCCCTACTGACCTTCACCACCGAGACCCTCACCGTGCACCCCTGGGCCGACGAGGTGGTCGACCGGCTCGGCTTCGACCCCCGCTCGCCCTACGTGGAGCAGTTCTGGCTCGGGATACTCGGGCCGAGCACCACCTGGCTGCTGCGGCGGGTGGCCGCAGGGTTCGACTCGGCACCCGGAGGCTTCGAGCTCCCCCTCGGGGAGACCGCCAGGGCGCTCGGCCTGGGGGACGGCTTGGGGCGCAACGCCCCGATCCTGCGGTCGGTCAACCGGATGGTCCAGTTCGGCATGGCCATGGCCACCGGAGACCGGGAGCTCGCCGTCCGCCGCCACCTCCCTCCGCTGGCCCAGCGCCACCTCGACCGGCTGCCTCCGGGCCTGCAGGCCGAGCACCGACGCTGGCAGGACGCCGACGCGCGCACCAGCGGGGAGGAGCAGCGCCGGCGCTGCAGGCAGCTGGCGCTCAGCCTCGCCGAGCTCGGAGAGGACCCCGAGGCCGTCGAACGCCAGCTGATGCGCTGGCGCTACCCCCCGCAGCTCGCCGGCGAGGCGGCGAGCCGGGCCGCCGAGCGGCACCCGGCGCCGACGGCGCCGGCTCCCACCCCGCC
>JAJZWW010000387.1 GCA_021846485.1 Actinomycetes bacterium | reverse complement strand
ACGCCATGGCCACGTTGATCGGAGCAGAGGCCACCGCGTACCGGGCATCGGTGCGGGAGTCTCCGGCACAGATGGCCCGGTGGTGCCTGGACAACCTGGGTCAGCGAGTGAGCGCTGTCGGGCTCGGGCTCTCCGACGCGAGCCTCCTGCGCCGCTACGCCCGAGGCGAGGGGTCCCCGAGCGCCGAGCGCGAGGCACGGCTTCGCCTCCTGTACCGTGTCGCTCGCATGGTGGCAGGGACTTATGACTCTCAGACCGCTCGGGCGTTCTTGCGGGGGAGCAATCCGCTTCTCGGCGACCAGGCCCCGCTCGCCGTCATCGCCGACACGCCGCTGGAAGCCGCGGGTGCCGAGGTGATCGCCGCCGCCCGGGTGCTGCTCGAGGGGTGAGCCGACCACCGGGCCCACAGCTCGCCCAAGTAGTCATGCCCGCCGAGGGTGCGCTCCGGGTCCACCCTGACCCGCTGGCCTTGCCCAGCGCGCTTCGAGGTGGGGAGGTGGCACGCAACCGCTTCGATGATCCCTCCGGGCAGTTCCTGGTTCGCTACCTGGCGACCACCTTGCGGGGCGCGCTGCTCGAGGTCCTCGCCGGGTTCCGTACCTCGCCGGCGTTGGAGCGACGCCTCGCCGAGGTCACCGGTGTGGAGGTGCTCCCGATTTGCCTCGTCCGCCCACTATCCGCTCGGACCTGTCATCTGTGAAAATGGTTCGTGCCTCTACCGCCCCCTGACGACTACATCAGCCCGCTCGCCCGTGCGTTCGCAGCGGTCACGAGCCATCGCCGCAACGAAGCCGACATGATCGTAGCGATGCTCCGCGCAGAGCTACCAGCGCGGAGCAGACGACTGCCGATTAATCGAAACCTTCAGGTAGCGGTGTTGCGACGAGATCGCTTCTCATGCCGGTACTGCGGCATGAGAACCATCCCCGTGCCCGTGCTGCGGGCGGCGTCGCTCATCTGGCCCGAGGAGCTTCCGTTCAACCGCAACTGGCGCACGGATGTGACGCACCCCGTCTACGCAGCCTGTGCGGCAACGATCGACCACCTTCAGCCCCGCGCTCATGGAGGGTCGAACAGCGAACTTTCCAACCTCGTCACAGCGTGTTGGCCGTGCAACCTCCAAAAGAGCGAGTTCACCCTCCACCGACTGGGTTGGGCGCTGGCGGAGATTACGAGTAGCGCCTGGGACGGACTCATCTACGCTTACCCGGACTTGTGGGAGGAGGGGCATCCGAACGCGACGGCCGGAGACGTTCGGTACCACTTGGCGTGGCTTGCCGCGTTCTTCCCGCCAGGGAGCACTTCGACTTGAAGACACGCTTTTCGGATGGATACCGACGTTGTCCGTGGTTTTCCGACAGTGGCGCTGCCTTGGGCTCACCGAGGCCCGGGACACCCTTCGGACGTGGCGGGGACGGCCGGCGCGCTCAACAACACCTCCCGAGGCGGCATGGCTGGGCCTTGACGACAAGTGCCAAGGCTCAGGCATGTTCGCGTGAGTCGGCGGTAGCCCCCTGAAGGGACTCCATGTCACCAGAGCAGGCGCCACCGACCGGACTTCATGACCGGGGCCAACCAGGGTTCAAGTACTTTGGCCCAACGCGCCCCTGACCAGCGACGACGCGGCCATCATACCGCCGCTGGGGCTGTCCCTCGGGCCTCCGGCACACCGACCCGGGGCGACTGTGCGGCGACGCCTTCACAGGCACTTCCGACGACGCCCGGACGCAGACCCAGGAGGGGCCCGGCGCGGCTTCGGCGTGGGCCGCACAGGTCGGCTATCGCGTCGTTCGGCGCTGGGTCTGCTGTGAACGCAGCCGACCGGCCATCGGGACCGGCTCCCTTCGTCCGGCGTCTAGGACCCGGGTCTCGATCATCTGCATGGTCGCAGCGAGGTCGATGGCGGAGAGGTCGACGGTCTCGGTGTAGCCGCCTTGCTGCATGTCGCGGGCCTTCACGGCGACAGCCAGTCCGAGGTCGCCCCGCCACCAGTCCAGGACGGCCTGCTCGGTGTCGAGCGCCTTCCTTCCGGTGGAGTCGTACGAGGCGAGTAGTTCCCAGCCGTTTCGTGTGTGCTGCCCGATGCGATGGCGCACCGCGGTCTGGTTGGCGATGCCGACCTTGGCGGCATTCAGTCTCTGGTGGGTGACAAGGTAGACGACGGCGGGGGCGCCGACCTTGAAGCCAGATTCCCGGCAGTACCAGCAGCCGCCGCTGCCGCGCTGGATGGTCGAGTAGCGGGGCATGACGGTCCGCCGGCACTTCGTGCAGCGGCACTTCCACAGTGTGTTCGACCCCGGGTACGGCTCCAGCGGGTCGAGATCGGCGTCACGCATGAGCGCCGCGGCCGCGTCGGGGGCGATGGCGGTATCGTTGCAGTACCGACACCCGCCGCCCCGAACGACGGCCCCGTACCGCGGGGTGACGGTCTGGTGGCAACGCTTGCACTCGGACAGCCAGGGGGCGTGGCGTCCCGGGTAGGGCACGAGGGGGCGGAGACCCGCCCTGCGCATGACGGCAGCGGCTTCCTTCGGGTCCGCCTTGTTTCTGGAGCAGTACGCGCACGCCCGGTGATTGCGCTTGACGCTGTTAAGTCGGGGAGCGACCTCCCGCCCGCACGTCCGGCACTGAGCCCGCCACTTCACCATCTCCGAAACGTACGGTTCGAGAGGTTCGACGCCGGCCGCCCTCATGATGGCGACGGCGTCGTCCTCGCCTCGTCGCCTCTTCTGCGCTCGGGAGGTCCGAGCGCAGGTGGGGCATCCTCCCCACCCTGCTTTGATGTTCGAGTAGGTCGGGCTGACCTCGCTTCCGCACACCGTGCACCGGCACGGCCACTTCTCGTCGGACTTCGTGTAGGGGACGAGCGGTTCGAGGTTGGCGCCGAGCATGACCTTCGCCGCCTTCTGGGCGTCGAGGCGGCTGCGGCGGCCAGCTTCCGCTGCGGAGCAGAACCGGCACCTATGCCCGGCGGCGACGTCGGTGTACGTCGGGCTGACCTGTCGGCCGCACTTGGTGCACCGACAGCGCCACGGCTTGTTCGCGCCCGGGTAGGGCACGAGCGGGCCGAGGCCGGCCCGCAACATGAACGCACGTGCCTTCTCCTCGGGGATTCGGCGCCGTTGAGCGCTGCGCTCGTTGGCGCACGTCCTGCACCCCTGCCCGCTCATCACGTTCGCGTACCTGGGACTGGACACCGTCTTGCAGGCCAGGCAGCGCGATCGCCACGGCTTGCCCGCGCCAGGGTACGCAACGAGCGGCGAGAACCCAGCCGCCCGCATCCTGGCGCGGGCCTCGGAGGGCAGCACGACCCGGCCTGTGCAGTACTTACACGCACCGTGGCCCTTGCGGACGTTCCCGAGGCGGGGCTGGACAATCCGTTCGCAGCGCTGGCAGCGGCACCGCCACGGCGTGTCCGACCCCGGATACGCGACGACCGGCTCGACGCCCGCGTCGAGCATGATCCTTATGGCTTCGACTTCGGATAGGCGGGCAGGCATCTCGGTATAGGCTCCGAAAGCGATCATAGGGGGCCGCGGCCGCAACGGATCGTCGCCGCCTCCCCCACCCAGCGGCTCGACTCGCCCGAAGCAGTGCGGGAATGGCCGGCTGACCTAGCTGCCCGACGCCAGGCCGGCGGGCGTCGCGCCGGAGCCTGACGGCCCGGTGCATGACCTGCCCCAATCCAGGCATTCGAACACTACGGCGCCAAATGCCTGTTATGT
>JAJZWW010000386.1 GCA_021846485.1 Actinomycetes bacterium | reverse complement strand
AACGTGCGGCTGGGCGAGTTGATGGTCCCGATGCTGGAGGCCCTCGCCTTGCGTGGCCCCGACTCGACGGGCATCGCGATGTACCGCCACGACCTCGACGAGCGGGCGTGGAAGTACTCCCTGCAGGCTGCGGGGTCTCGCTGCTCCTGGGAGGTCTTGGCAGGACGGGTGGCCGAGGTGGTCGGGCAACCCGCCGAGGCCCGGCCGCGTGGGGACGAAGCCGTCCTGGTCAGCTCGGCGCCCGTCGGCGCAGTCCTCGCCGCCCTGGGGGCGGTGGCGCCTGAGGTGCGGGTCGTCGGCTACGGGCGGGTGATCGAGGTGGTGAAGGACGTCGGCGCCGCCGCGGAGGTCTGCGAGCGCCACGACCTTCGGCAGGTCGCCGGTTACCAGGGCGTCGGGCACACCCGCATGGCCACCGAGTCGGCGGTCACGACCGAGCACTCCCACCCGTTCGGGCCTGCCGCCGACCTGGCCTTCGTCCACAACGGGTCCTTCTCCAACCACGCGACCATCCGTCGTCACCTCGCCGACGACGGGATCGCTTGCGACACGGACAATGATTCGGAGGTCGGAGCCCGCTACGTCGCTCGGCAGATGGCCGAGGGACGAGACCTCGGCGACGCGCTGGCGATGGTGCTGAAGACCTTCGACGGGTTCTTCACCCTGCTGGTCGCGACCGAGGACCAGTTCGCGATCGTCCGGGACTCGTTCGCTTGCAAGCCCGCGGTCGTGGCGGAGACCCCGGAGTACGTCGCGGTCGCATCCGAGTACGTGGCGCTGAGCGGCCTGCCTGGTATCGACGGCGCCCACGTGTTCGAGCCCATGCCCGAGGAGGTGCACGTATGGTCGCGCTGACCGAGCTCAGTCTCGACTGCCGGGAGCTGTCGATCCGGGAGATCAACGAGCAGCTACGCGCCGCTGGCCCCGGCACGACGGTGCGGATCCTCGAGCCCCGCGGGCGCCACAACCTGGCGGTGGGGCTCCGCCACCACCTGGAGATACAGATCGAGGGCAACGCGGGCTATTTCATAGGGGGCCTCTGCGACGGCCCGGACATCACTGTCGACGGTTTCGTCGGCTGGTCAGTGGCTGAGAACCTGATGTCGGGAACGGTCCGCGTGCACGGCAACGCGTCGGAGTGCGCCGGGGCCTCCAGCCACGGAGGCCTCATCGTGATCGACGGTGACGCCTCTTCACGAGCCGGCATCTCCCTCAAGGGTGCGACGGTGGTCGTCGGAGGCGACGTGGGCCACATGAGCGGGTTCATGGCCCAGGCAGGGACTATCCTCGTGGGAGGCGACGCGGGCGAGTCCCTCGGCGACTCGCTCTACGAGGCGGTCATCTACGTCGCCGGCCGGGTCCGCTCCCTCGGCGCCGACGCCCGCATAGAGGATCTCACCGCCGAGGACGTCGCCGCTGTCGGGCGGCTCGTGACTGTCGCGGGCCTCGGCCACATCGACCCGCAGAACGTCACGAAGATCGCGTCCGCGCGCCAGCTCTACAACTTCGACGCACTCAAGGACCAGAGGTACTGATGGGCACGCTGAGCAACGGGGCCGACGTCATCACCAGGGGACCCGACCAGAGAGTCACCAGCCACTCCTTCCCCCCTGAGGTGATCGCCGGGATCCACCGCATGGCCGACGAGGGGCGCTACGAGATCCGGGGCTGGGGCGCTAAGCGGAAGCTGCCCACCTTCGACGACTTGGTGTTCCTCGCCGCCTCCGCGTCCCGGTACCCCCTCGAGGGCTACCGGGAGCGCTGTGAGACACGGACCGTCCTCGGCGCGCGCCACGCCGCCCGGCCCCTCGAGCTCGAGATACCGATCACGATCGCGGGCATGAGCTTCGGAGCCCTGTCGTCGCCGGCCAAGGAGGCGCTCGGCCGGGCCGCCACCGCGGTCGGGACATCCACCACGACCGGTGACGGCGGCATGACCCCCGAGGAGCGGCTCGCCTCCCGCCACCTCGTCTACCAGTGCCTCCCGTCCCGTTACGGCTTCAACCCTGCGGACCTCCACGCAGCCGACGCCATCGAGGTGGTGATCGGCCAGGGTGCCAAGCCGGGCGGCGGCGGCATGCTGCTCGGCCACAAGGTGAGCGAGCGGGTCGCGGCAATGCGCACGCTGCCCGTCGGCGTCGACCAGCGCTCTGCCTGCCGGCACCCGGACTGGACCGGACCCGACGACCTGCGGATCAAGATCGAGGAGCTGCGCGAGGCCACCGCCTGGGAGAAGCCGATCTACGTGAAGGTCGGCGCCACCAGGGTGTCCAACGACGTCAAGCTCGCGGTCGCCGCCGGAGCCGACGTCGTTGTCGTCGACGGGATGCAGGGTGGCACCGGTGCCAGCCAGACCGTGTTCATCGAGCACGCCGGGATCCCTACCCTGCCGGCAGTCCGCCTCGCCGCTGAGGCGCTCCGGGAGATCAGGATGCAAGACCAGGTGGACCTCATCGTCTCCGGGGGCATCCGCACCGGCGCCGACGTGGCCAAGGCGATGGCCCTGGGAGCGACGGCAGTGTCGATCGGTGTCGGCGCGCTGCTCGCCCTCGGCTGCAACCGGCCGGCGTGGAGGTCCGACGGCGTCGAGCACGATGCCACCGGAGACTACCTCGCGCTCGGGACCACACCTGGGTTCTGCGACCAGTGCCAGACTGGCCGCTGTCCAGTCGGGGTCACGACCCAGGAGCCCGAGCTCGAGGCGCGCCTCGACCCGGAGGTGGGCGCGCGGTGGGTCACCAACTACTTGAAGGGCCTCACCATGGAGCTCACGACCCTGACCCGTGCCTGCGGCAAGTCCGACGTGCACCACCTCGAGCCCGAGGACCTCGTCGCCCTCACTGTCGAGGCGGCAGCCATGGCGAGGGTCCCCCTGGCCGGGACCGGCTGGATCCCCGGCTGGGACCAGTGATGACCAACTTGTCACAGGGAGAGGCATGACAACGACCATCGACAGCGCCGCACAGCTCGAGGAGCGGGCGAGGCAGGACGGCATCGAGTTCTTCTTCGCCATGTTCGTGGACATGCATGGCAAGCCGTGCGCGAAGATGATACCGATAGAGGCGTTCGACCAGATGATGCACGGGGGCGCCGGTTTCGCCGGGTTCGCCGCCGGCCCCATGGGCCAGACGCCCGCCGATCCGGACCTGGTCGCGGTGCCTGACCCTGCTTCCTACACTCCCGTCCCGTGGCAGCCCGGGTTGGCCGTCCTCCAATGCGAGGTCCACGTCGAAGGCAGGCCGTGGCCGTACAGCCCGAGGGTCATCTTGAAGGACCTCCTCGGACGGGTAGCCGACCGCGGCCTCGTGCTGAACGTAGGAGCTGAGGCCGAGTACATGCTCGTCCGGCGGGTGGGCGACGGACGCATCGAGCTTGCCGACAGTCTCGACACCGCCAAGTCGCCCTGCTACGAGGCCAAGGCGCTCACCCGGATGTACGACCACCTCGCCACGATCTCTCGGTACATGAACCAGCTCGGCTGGTCCAACTACGCCAACGACCACGAGGACGGCAACGGGCAGTTCGAGCAGAACTTCCGCTACGCCGACGCCCTGACCACGGCGGATCGGATGATCTTCTTCCGCTACATGGTCCACAGCCTTGCCCACCGCGCAGGGATGGCCGCCACGTTCATGCCCAAGCCGTTTGCCAACCTCACCGGCAACGGCCTGCACTTGCACACGAGCCTCTGGGACGGCGAGGGACGGGACCTGTTCACCGACCGCGACG
>JAJZWW010000385.1 GCA_021846485.1 Actinomycetes bacterium | reverse complement strand
CCCGGCCTACACCCGCCGGACCCTCGCCGCCAGCTTGGACCTGCTGCGCACCAAGCGCGAGGAGCTGCCCAAACGCAAGCACGGTAACGTCCCGCTGTGACCGGCTCCCCGCCCGTCCCGGCCCGTCGCCCGCCCACCCCCGAGCAGCTCGCGGCGATCGTCGCCGCGCTCGAGGCCGCCCTCCCCGACCGGTCGACCTGCGTTCCCCTGCCGGAGCCGACGTCGACGCGCTGGAGGTTCTCGGGGCGATGGTGGTCCCGGCCGACGATCAGCCGGCGGGACCGGCCGTGGGTCGGGCCGCACGGGTGAGCGCCCCCGCTGGCGCACCCCCCGAGGTCCACACCGTCGCTGACGACTGGGCGGTGGTCTACCGGGGTGCCCGGGCCCGGCTCTACGAGGGCCTGGAGCCCGACGCCGACCACGACTTGGACGGGGTGGGCGTGCGCACCCTTCCCCGCCCTCCCGGTGCCCTGGTGGCGACGATCGCCACGGTCAACGACGTGCACTTCGGCGAGACCGAGTGCGGCCGGGTCACCGGCCGGGAGGACATCGGACCGGTCCTGTCGGTCGCCCCGGGGGAGCGTCCCTACCCGGAGCTGATGAGCGCCGCGGCGGTGACCGAGATGGCCGGGGCCGACCCCGACCTGGTGGTCGCCAAGGGCGATCTCACCTCGGTCGGTGCCCCCGGCGAGCACCGGGCGTTCGAGGCGGTCTACCGCCCGGCGTTCGGAGATCGCCTGGTGACCACCAGGGGCAACCACGACCACCCGGCGGCCGGGCCGTGCTTCGACGCCGAGCCGGTCGCGTTCCGCCGGCTCGACGGGGTCCTCGTCGCGGTGCTCGACACCTCCCGGGCGGGCGAGGTCGGTGGCCGGATCGACGGGGCCCAGATCGAGTGCCTGGACGAGGCCGCTGCCCGGGCGGACCGACCGGTGCTCGTCTTCGGTCACCACCCGGTGGCCTCTCCGGACCTGGTCGCCCTGACCGGCGAGGGCTCGGGTCTCGACCGGGCGTCGACCGACGCCCTCGTCGCCCTCGTCGCGCGCCGGCCGACGGTGGCCGGCTACCTCGCCGGCCACACCCACCGCAACCGGGTGCGCCGCTTCGAGGCGGCCGGCGCAGTACCCTTCGCCGAGGTCGCCTCGACCAAGGACTTCCCCGGGTCCTGGGCCGAGTACCGGGTGCACGAGGGGGGTGTCGTGGCCCTGCACCACCGGATCGGCGCGCCCGAGGCGCTCGAGTGGAGCGAGCGTTGCCGGGCGATGTTCTTCGGGCTCTACGCCGGCTGGGCGCTCGGCTCGGTCCCGGACCGCTGCTTCGTGGCAACCTGGCCGAAGGGGTGTCCCCAGGGCTGACCTGCGGGTATCCCCACGCTGGGGAAAAGCTGGGGACAGTCGGTCGATCCGGTACTGGGTCCCGCTCGCAGTGTCGGGGGGACCATCCAGCGTGGCCCCGGTACTGAGAAGGAACCTGCCTGCTGGACTTCTTCACGTGCTGGCTCGCCAGCGGCGACCTGTTGATAGCATCGCCGCGGAGAAGGGACTCCTGCCCGGGGACGGTGGGTCGCGCCGCGCGGGCTCGGCCTCCCGACCCCGCCGGCCCGACCCGAGCCGTGTCGTCCCTGCACCCCGACCCCGGCCGACCCGTTGTGGGATGCCCGGGGCGCCCGAGGACCTCCGGAGGTACCCGACGATGACCACCGCGACTGCCGACCCACCCGACGGCGGTGCCCGCCGGGGGGAGCCGGGGCTGCTGGCGCTGGTCGGCGGGGGGGAGTGGCAGGAGGGCTGCAGCTTCGACGCGCAGCTGTGGGAGCGGTCCGGCTCGGGCGAGGTGCTGGTCCTGCCGACGGCGGCCGCCTACGAGCACCCCGAACGGGCGGTGGAGGCCGCCCGGGCATGGTTCGGGCACCTCGGGGCGCCCGTGCGGGGCCTCATGGTCCTCGCGCGAAGCGATGCCGAGGACCGGGCCAACGCTGCCGCGGTGCGCGACGCGCGCTGCGTCTACCTCGGTGGCGGCTCCCCGCTGCACCTGCGCTCGGTGCTCAAGGACTCGGCGGTGTGGGCGGCGCTGGTCGCCGCCTGGCGGGACGGGGCGGTCGTCGCCGGCTCCTCGGCCGGCGCGATGGTCCTCGGCGACCCGATGGTCGACCCCCGCGGCGGGGCGCTCACCCTCGGCCTCGGGCTGCTGCCCGGGGTGGCGGTCCTGCCCCACTCCGACCTGTGGTCGGCGGACAAGGCCCGCCGCACGGTGCAGCTCGCGACCGGCGAGCTGCGCATAGCCGCCCTGGACGAGCGGACCGCGTTGATCCGCGAGCCGGAGGGGACCTGGCGGGTGGCCGGTGCCGGCGGGGTGGCGGTCTACGTGGACGGAGCCGAACGGGACCTCTCCGCCCTGGGCGGAGCGGGAGCGCCCTCGCTGGCGTAGGTGGCCGCCGGCGCCGCTCCGCCGGCGCCCTCCCTCCGGGCTGCCCGTTCGCCGCTCAGTCGGACTCGGTTACGGTCACCGACTCGATGGTCACGGTCTCCTTGGGCTTGCCCGAGCTGCTGCCCAGCCGGTCGATGGCCGCGACCACGTCGAGGCCGGAGACCACCTTGCCGAACAGCGAGTACTGGGGCGGCAGGCGCACCCCCTGCGGCCCGGAGATCACGAAGAACTGGCTCCCGTTGGTGCCGGGGCCGGCGTTGGCCATCGCCAGCGAGCCGACCTCGTAGCGGCCGGCGGCGGGGAGCTCGTCGGCGAAGCGGTACCCGGGTCCCCCCTGGCCGGTGCCGGTCGGGTCGCCGCCCTGGAGCACGAAGCCGGGGATCACCCGGTGGAACACGACCCCCTCGTAGTAGTGGTAGCGGGCCAGGAACACGAAGTTGTTGACCGTGGCCGGGGCGGCTACCGGGTCGAGGGCGACGACCATGGTCCCCTTGTCGGTGGCCATCGTCGCGCTGTAGCGGCGGGACACGTCGATGCACATCGGCGGGGGACCGTCGAAGCTCTGCTGCTTCCGGCTCGAACCGTCGGGGTTGGGGCAGGGGGGCGTCACAGGGATCCTTTCTCCAGGGCCGGTCGAGCCTACGACGGCGGGGAGGCGCTGACCGAGACGCTCAGGATCTTGTAGAGGGTCTTCGGCGGCACGCCGTTGGCGGAGGGGTTGGCGTTGCCGCCGGCGTTGATCTTGTCGACCACCGGCATCCCCGAGATCACCTGGCCGAACATCGTGTAGGCGGCCGACAGATGTTTGCCGCCGCTGCCGACCACCAAGAAGAACTGGCTGCCCCCGCTGTGGGGTCGGCCGGTGTTGGCCATCGCCAGCGCCCCGGCGTCGTAGGCCGCGTTGGCCTTCGGGTACTCGTCGGGGATGGTGTAGCCGGGCCCGCCGGCCCCCGTCCCCGTCGGGTCGCCGCCCTGGTCGACGAAGCCGGGGATGACCCGCTGGAAGGCGATCCCGTTGAAGTAGTGGTAGCCGGCGAGGAACACGAAGTCGTTGACCGTCACCGGGGCGTAGCGGGGCAGCAGCCGGACCCGGAGCGTGCCCGCGGTGGTCCTCATGGTGGCGACGTAGGTGTCGTTCACGTTGATGCAGAACGGGGGGGCCGAGGAGAACTTGGTGTAGCGGGGTGACGACCCGTCGAGGCTCGGGAACCCGACCTTCGCCGGCGCCGGGACGATCGACACTGCGTTGCCCTTGGCCGGCATGGTCGTGGTCGACGTGGAGCTCGACGGGGTCGACGGGTTGGAGCACG
>JAJZWW010000384.1 GCA_021846485.1 Actinomycetes bacterium | reverse complement strand
TCGAAGCCCCCTCGCCACCGCCTGGCGACAGCTCGACCGAGCCCTTGACGACTACATCGGCCGTCAGCTACTCGCCGCGTGACAACTTGACCTGTCCGTGAACTTGGAAGCGGGCAAGTCGAACTAGCGTCCCTCGATCCCGGTGCCACAGCCGATATCGAGGACCTCGGGGCCTGGCATGGTGTCAACGATGCGGGCCACCAGCGCGTCGGGGTAAGGAGGCCGGGCCCGGTCGTAGCGCTTGGCGTCGGCGCCGAAGCCCTCGGCTACCTGCCGGGCTCGGTGCGGCTCGGGTCGGGAAGGCGGTGAGCCTTCCGACGGTAGGGTGGTCATGTGCCCACCATAGTGGGCACCCGCCCATTACGTGGTCGAGGCAGCAAGGAGGACCGTCTGCCGACCGGAGTGCACATCGCCGAACCACGCCAGGCGCTCCTCGACGCCGCCGAGCGCGTCCTGCTGCGGGACGGGCCGGACGCGCTGACCAGCCGGGCGGTCACCGACGAGGCGGGCTTCGCCAAGGGCGTCTTGCACCGTCACTTCTCCGACTTCGAGGACTTCCTGGCCGCCCTGGTGGCCGACCGTGCCGGCCGGATCGGCGCGCAGGCCGCCGAGCTGCGCGCCTCGGCAGGTACCGGCACCGTCGCCGCCAACCTCGCCGAAGCGCTCACCGCCTTGTTCTCCTCGGTAGCGGTGGCGATCATCGCCCTCATCGTCTTTCGCAGTGATCTACTGGCCCGGCTGCGCCAGACAAGGGCCGCGGGGGGCGTCCCGGTCCTGGCCGAGGCCACCACCATGATCTCCTCCTACCTCGCCGAGGAGTGCGCCCTCGGGCGCATCGCAGTCGACGCCGACGCCGGCTCGCTGGCAGTCTCGCTGGTCGGGGCCGCACACCTGCTCTTCGCCGGCCGGGGCGGCGCCCCCCCGGCGACTGGAGAGCTCCACAGGGCCGTGACCGCCGTCATCGCCGATGTCCTACAGCGAAGACGGCTGTGACCCGGCGGCGCCGCGCCGAACGGCTCCGCTCGGTGATGGAGACCCGCCCGGGGACCCCGTTGGACCACGTGCTGTGGATCGGTGGGGCACCGGCGCGGGGAAGACGACCGTGGCGCGTCGACTGGCCGAGCGGTTCGGACTTCCCACCTACAGCAGCGACGCCGCGATCAGCGTCCACGCCGCCCGGTTGACCACAGCGTCGACACCCCGGCTCGACCGCTTCCGGTCCATGAGCATGGATGAACGATGGGTGCTGCGAGACGCGGCGTCGATGTACCAGAGCTTCCCCTGGTTCCAGGGGAAAGGCTTCGACCTGTTGGTCGAGGACCTGCGCTCGCTCGCTTCGGGTGGCGTCGTCATCGCCGAGGGGCTTCCGCCTGCTACCGCATCTTGTGCGCCCGCACCTGTCCGACCCCCGGCACGCGCTGTGGCTGCTGCAAACCCCGGAGTTCCGACGAGCAGCCCTCGCCGCTCGTGACCGCTCCCAGGCCTTCTGGCTGCGCACCACCGACCCCGGCCGTGCACTGGCGAACCTGCTCGAACGCGACGAGCTCTTCTCCCAAGCGGTCGCTGACGAAGCCGCAAGCAACGGTCTGAGCACCCTGCTCATCGACGGCGCTCGCAGCGTCGATGAGACAGCCGACGCCCTGGCAGACGGCTTTGGCCTGCCCCGATAGCGGATCCTCATGGGTCTCCTGCTGTTTCCGTGGGTGCCCTGAGCTGCGGGTTCGCCGCGGAGGGCCGGGGTTGCTGGGCCTGTGACTCTTCGGTCCACTGCGAGGAGGGCTCGTCAAGGGGCGCCGCAGGCGAGGCCGGACACGAGTGGCCGGCCGACCCTTGACGAGGCCGGACGCTCACCCTGCGCCAGCCACGATTGAGCAGGTCAGCCGCCCAGCGGCTGACCTACGTGCCGCCTCTGGCCTTGAGCGGGAGCCGCGGCAAGCGAACATGTGTGCGACCGGACCGACCCACGGAAACGGCAGAGGAGCCTCTTTTGTCTGAAGTGTCGCCCCCGGTCCTGTGCCTCTGGGCCCTCGTGACTTGATAGGAGCGTTGAGGTTCTCGACGGGGATATGTCCGTGGGCCTGCTTCAACGGCAACGACCGGATGAGAGAGGAGATGGGGCACTGGGACGTCGGGTGAAGACAGGCGGGCCGGCCGAACAGAATCGCAGCGGAGAGCCTCGAAGCGGAACGGTGCCGGCGGGCCGCCAAGGCCAAGCGGACCGTTGGCGGTGGTGCCGGTTGACGGCAACGACGTGGGTGTCGACCCGCACAAGAAGACCCTGACTGCCTCGCTGCTGGACTGTCGGGGCGGGGTGGTCGCCACCGCGAGCTTCCAGGTCTCCGGCGACGGGCACCGGGCGCTCGAAGCGTGGGCGGTCGGCTTCGGCCCGGTGCGCCGTTTCGGGATCGAGGGCGCCTGCAGTCTGGGACGCCATACCGCCATGTACTTGGTCCGGGCCGGCCATGACGTGACGTGTGCCCGAACCGCACCAATGACCGGGACCGGGGACGGCGTCGTGGGAAGTCGGATGCGATCGACTCGGTGAAGATCGCCCGTGAGGTCCAAGCCGACCCGCAGCTGCCGGTCGCGTTCAAGCGGGCGAGCGGGGACGTAGGACCGGAGGAGACGACCGAGTGCCTGGCGGTGCGCCACCAGGCTCGGCGCAGTCTGCTCGAGAGCCGCCAGCACCTGCTCAACGAGGCCGAAGCGATCTTGATGGCCCTGCCCGAGGCGGTGACTGTAGCGCTGCCAGAGACCTCCGAGGTCCGTCCCCGCCTCGCGGCGCTCGCCGAGCTCGACGCTGCTGTTGTCGGCCAGCTCGGCCGGGCCGACCGGGCCCGCCTGGGTGTCTTGGAGGCTCACCGGGCCGACATCGTCGGCCTGGACCGGCGAGAGAAGGAGATCACCGCCGCGCTCGGCCGGCTCGTGGCGGCGGCCGGCTCGACATTGTCGAAGCTGTGCGGGATAGCGGAGCGCTCCGACGCCGAGCTGCTCGTCGAGGTCGTCGAGATCACCGCCAACCGGCGCAGCCGGCCCGGGATCATCCGGGGCGTCCAGGCCCCGTCGCCGACGTTGCTCAACAACCCCAGGTTGCCTTCGGCGAGGCGCGCGCTGCCGTCGGGGAGGGTGACCTCCCGGCCGGCGATCCAGTCGAAGACCAGCTTGGAGACCACCGTGTTGGGGCACACGACGATCATCACCGGGGGCGGCTCGCCGAGGGCGGCCAGCTCCGCCTCGTAGCGGTTCCAGCTGGCCTGGTAGCTGCGGTACAGGCTGCGCAACGCCCCTTCGAGGGTGGCGGGCATCACCCAGCCCTGCGGGCCGAGATCGGTGCCCTTCGGGAGGCGCCGTTTCGGTAGCGGCGGGTCGAGGTGGTCCCACAAGCGAAGGTAGGTGACCTCCTTGCCCGCGGCGTCGTCATCGACAGGGACCCGGGGGATCTTCACCACCCCCGCCTCGATGGCGTCCATCAACGAGAAGTCGCTCACCACCCACGGGAAGATGAACCCCTCGTTGTAACCCGACCCCTTCAGGTAGTACGGGGTGGCCGACAGGTCGTAGACCGCCTTGATTCCCGCCTTCCGGCGAAGATCGACCAGCCCCCGGAACCGCACCCGGGCGTCCCGGTTGCGCTCCTGGTCCTCACGGTCGGCGTCGTCGTCGGGATGCTCGAGGAGCTTGTCCTGGTAGCAGTGGTGCGCCTCGTCGTTGAACACCACCACCTCCCCCTTGCCTGACC
>JAJZWW010000383.1 GCA_021846485.1 Actinomycetes bacterium | reverse complement strand
CGAAGGCAAGGCCATCCAGGTCCACCCGCTCGTGTGCACGGCGTTCAACGCCGACTTCGACGGCGACCAGATGGCCGTCCACCTGCCGCTGTCGGCCGAGGCCCAGGCCGAGGCCCGGGTCCTCATGCTGTCGGCCAACAACATCCTCTCCCCGGCCACCGGCCGGCCGATCACCGTGCCCACCCAGGACATGGTGTTCGGGGCGTACTACCTGACCCTGGTGGTCGACGGTGCCACGGGCGAGGGGCGGTCGTTCCGTCACGCCTACGAGGTCGAGGCGGCGTTCGACGCCGGTGACGTCGACCTCCACGCCAAGATCACCCTGCGCCCCGTGCCCGACAGCCCGCTCGGGCGCTCGGTCGCCGCGGCCGGCACCGACGGTGACGGCGACGGGCGTCTCGAAGTCGAGACCACACCGGGCCGGGTGCTCTTCAACGGCGCCCTCCCCGACGGGTACCGCTTCGTCAACGACGTCGTGGGCAAGCGGAACACGTCGATCGGCTCGATCGTCGAGGAGATCGCCGCCGCCTACCCCAAGCACGTGGTGGCCGACAGCCTCGACCGGATCAAGGCGCTCGGCTTTCGCTACGCCGCCCAGTCCGGCCTCACCATCTCCATCAACGACGTGCGCACGCCGCCGGAGAAGCAGTCGATCCTCGACCGCTACGAGAAGGAGGCCGACAAGGCCGAGGCCCAGTTCAAGCGGGGCATCATCACCGACGACGAGCGCCGCCAGAAGGAGATCGAGATCTGGACGTCGGCGAACTCCGAGGTCGGGCGGGCCATGGAGCAGTCGCTCTCCACGATCGCCTTCAACCCGCTCGACATGATGGTCGACTCGGGCGCCCGGGGTAACTCGCAGCAGATCCGCCAGATCGCCGGCATGAAGGGCCTCGTGTCGAACCCCCGGGGCGAGATGATCCCCCGACCGATCAAGTCGTCGTTCCGCGAGGGCCTTTCCGTCCTCGAGTACTTCATCTCGACCCACGGCGCCCGCAAGGGGCTGGCCGACACCGCCCTGCGGACGGCGGACTCGGGCTACCTCACCCGTCGCCTCGTCGACGTGGCCCAGGAGCTCATCGTCCGCGAGGAGGACTGCGGCTCGACCCGGGGCATCTGGATCGAAGGTGTCGTCCCCGACGAGGCGGGTCGCCGGTCGTACCTCGAGACACGGGCCTACGGACGGCTCCTCGCCGAGCCGGTGGCCCTCTCGGACGGGTCGACGATCGACGCCGGCACGGTCCTGACCGACGAGGTGGTCGCCACCCTGCGCGACGACCCGGCGGTCGAGCGGGTCCGAGCCCGCTCGGTCCTCACCTGTGAGGCCGAGCACGGCGTGTGCGCGGCCTGCTACGGCCAGTCCCTGGCCACCGGCAAGATGATCGAGCTGGGCGAGGCGGTCGGCGTGATCGCCGCCCAGTCGATCGGCGAGCCGGGCACGCAGCTCACCATGCGGACGTTCCACACCGGTGGCATCGTGGGCGAGGACATCACCCACGGCCTGCCCCGGGTGGTCGAGCTCTTCGAGGCGCGCACCCCGAAGGGCGCTGCCGTGCTCGCCCGGCACTCGGGCGTCGTCCGGGTCGAGGAGGAGGAGGTGGGCCGGCGGATCACCGTCGTCGCCGACGACGGCGCCGAGGAGTCGGTGGTCGTCCCCCAGCGTGCCCACCTCGAGGTGGGCGACGGCCAGGAGGTCTCAGCTGGCGACGCGCTGGTCGAGGGCCCGAAGGACCCGAAGGAGCTCCTCGACGTCAAGGGCATCCGCGAGACCCAGCAGTACCTCGTCGAGGAGGTCCAGAAGGTCTACCGCGACCAGGGCGTGTCCATCCACGACAAGCACATCGAGCTCATCGTCCGCCAGATGCTGCGCCGTGTGCTGGTGGCCGAGCCCGGGGACGCCCCCTTCCTCCCCGGGGAGCGGGTCGACAGCCGCACGTACGCGGAGGTCAACCGGACGCTCGTCCAGGACGGCAAGCGGCCCGCCGAGGGCCGCCCCGAGCTGATGGGCATCACCAAGGCCTCGCTCGCCACCGACAGCTGGCTGTCGGCGGCGTCGTTCCAGGAGACCACCCGGGTGCTGACCGAGGCCGCCATCGAGGGCAAGTCGGACCAGCTCTTCGGGCTGAAGGAGAACATCATCATCGGCAAGCTCATCCCGGCCGGCTCCGGCATGGACCGCTACCGGAACATCCGGCTCGAGATGCCCGGCGCCGAGGCGATGCCGTTCTGGGCCCTCGGGGGCGAGGGCGACACCGGGACGGAAGACCTGGCCGCGTGGTTGCGCGACACGGGCACCGACAGCTCGGCCGAGCCGTACGCCTCGGACATCGACGCCAGCTGGCTGGGGGCGGTCCCCGCTCCGGCGGTCGACGAGGGTGCCGATGGTGACGTCACGCCGAGGGAGGGTCCGGGCTCGCTCGAGGCCGGTGCCTGACCTCGGGCCCGCCGGGCCCTCCGCTTGCCTGCCGGCCACCCGGTGCCGTAGCATTGCCCGTCCGTGCGCCGGTGCGGGCTGGACGACCGACCCGTCGGCGCGCCGCCGGAGGCGGCCGGTCGGGGCCGGCGCCGACCCCATCCGCAGTTCTCCGCCGTCGACATCCCAGAGGTAGCGCGTGCCCACGATCTCCCAGCTCGTCCGCAAGGGTCGGGCCACCAAGCCGACCAAGACGAAGACCCCGGCGCTGCGGGGCGCGCCCCAGCGGCGGGGGGTGTGCACGCGCGTCTACACCCACACCCCGAAGAAGCCGACCTCGGCGCTGCGCAAGGTGGCCCGGGTCCGCCTGACGAGCGGCCTCGAGGTCACGGCGTACATCCCCGGCGAGGGGCACAACCTGCAGGAGCACTCGATCGTGCTCGTGCGGGGCGGCCGGGTGAAGGACCTCCCGGGGGTCCGCTACAAGGTCATCCGCGGCACGCTGGACGCTTCGGGCGTGCGCGACCGCAACCAAGCCCGCAGCCGCTACGGCGCGAAGAAGGAGTCCTGAGGTGCCCCGGAACGGACCCGCTCCCCGACGGGAGCTGATGCCCGACCCCGTCTACCACTCGGTGCTGGTGACCCAGGTCGTCAACAAGGTGCTGAGCCGAGGCAAGCGGACCCTCGCCGAACGGATCGTGTACCAGGCCCTCGCCGACGTCGGCGAGAAGAGCGGCAACGACCCGGTCGCCGTGCTGAAGAAGGCGGTCGAGAACACGCGGCCCGAGCTCGAGGTGCGGAGCCGCCGGGTCGGCGGCGCCACCTACCAGGTGCCCGTCGACGTCCGGCCCCGCCGGGCGACCACCTTGTCGATCCGGTGGCTGGTCGGCTTCGCCCAGCAGCGCCGCGAGAAGACGATGGCCGAGCGGCTCTCCGGCGAGATCCGCGACGCCGCCAACGGCATCGGTGCCGCCGTCAAGCGGCGCGAGGACCTGCACAAGATGGCCGAATCGAACAAGGCCTTCGCCCACTACCGTTGGTGAGAGGGACCGGAGCGGCGACCGTTCGCCGCAGCCCGTCGGCCCCGCCGGTCGGCCCCGACCGCCGCAGCCCGTCGGCCCCGCCCGTCGGCGGGGCCCCGGCGACCGCCCCCGCCTCCCCACTCCGAGCACGACCCGAAGGCTGACCCACCATGGCTGACACCCCCACCCGATCGCATCCCCTGGCGAAGACCCGCAACATCGGGATCATGGCCCACATCGACGCAGGCAAGACCACCACCACCGAGCGGATCCTCTACTACACGGGCAAGAGCTACAAGATCGGC
>JAJZWW010000009.1 GCA_021846485.1 Actinomycetes bacterium | reverse complement strand
CTATGGACGATCTTCACCGACCGAGAGCACATCGTCCGCTGGGCGTGGACCACCCACGCCAAGAGCGCCCAGCGGGTGGATGCCCTCGCTGAGCAGCGGCCCGACCTGATGATCGTCCGGCTACGCGGCTGGCGGGAGGTGCAGCAGTGGCTGGGCGGCGCGGTGCGCGACGCCGCGGCGGCCGAACCTTGACGCAGTACCCAACCCCTGCGCTGTAGGGGTGGTCGCGACCGAACGCCTGTGGGTGCCCACAGGGGATCCGCTTCCGGGCGCAGCGGTCACGTCCTCATGCCCGTCGGCGGCACGGGAACATCGGCGACCTGCGTCGAGGCGATCGGGACCACGTCGCCGAGCGGCCCGCCGGCGGGGATGAACACGGCGAGGACGAGGCTGGCGGGGCGGGCTGCGCTGGGGGCAATGAGTCCACGCCAGCCGTCGTGGTGGAGTTGTTCACCGACGGCTTGGTAGGGACGCCATCCACGTCTTCCCGGTCGGGGCACGCTGAGGCCAATTCGGGCGAGTCGAGCGGCATCGGAGAGGTCGGCCACATCGAGGGCCGTGACCTCGTAGCACCACAAGTCACGAGGCAGCGCGCTGGCCGGCGGGATGGCTGCTTCGGCGAGGTGGCGGTACCACTCAGCCCAGGCGCAAGCCTCGTCTTCGGCGAGGTACAGGGCGTCGACGAGCGATCCCCTTTGCCATCGGTTGTCGCCGGGCGGGCTGGGGCGGCGGAGTGGGTCGGCTCCGGCTGGGACGTGGCGCCACCACCGCCCGGTGACCGTCATCGGGTCGACGTCGAGGGTCAACCCGACGGTTTCAGGCAGCGCCGGGGGATTCGAGGCTGCTGACGAGGCGGGCGACGGCTCGGGCCTCCCCGGCTGCGATCATCTCGGTCGGAGTGCGGTCATCGAGCGCTTCGACCGGTTTGAGCATCCACACCGGGATGTAGCGAGCGTCGACCACCCGGGCGAGGCGGTCGGTGATCTCAGCGAGCTCGGCGACCCGCCGTGCCCGCTCGCCGGTCGGGGAGCTGCGCCCGGCGAGCCAGTCCCGCACCGTGCTCGGCTTGGCGCCGACCGCCTCGGCGATGAGCCTGTCGGGAAGGTGGGCGGCCTCATAGATGCGGATCGCCTCGTCGGCGAACGCGCTGGGCATGACGTCAGTCTAGCTTCTCCGTCGCTTTCCCGTCGCGAATACCGTATCGCAGACGCAGCGGCTGCGGCTGCTGCCGGTGACCGGGGGATGTCTCCGGGCCGGCCGGACCAGGGAGGTGCGCCATGAGCGCGCTGCTCGTCGGGTAACGCCCGATGCTCCACCGACGCCCAGGACCTGACCGCCCAGCGCGACGCGCTGGCCGGGCTGGGGGTGGCGGCGGAGCGGATCTACGTCGAGCATGGCCTGACCGGCACCAACCGGGACCGGCCCGGGCTGCACGAGGCGCTCGCCGCCTGTCGGGCCGGCGACACCCTCGTGGTCACCAAGCTCCACCGTCTCGCCCGCTCCCTGCCCGACGCCCGAGCCATCGTCGACGAGCTCACCGCCCGCTCAGTGCGGCTCAGTCTGGGCGGGTCGGTCTACGACCCGACCCATGCAGTCGGGCGGTTGCTGTTCAACGTGCTGGCCATGGTGGCCGAGTTCGAGGCCGACCTGATCCGCCTGCGCACCCGGGAGGGCATGAAGGTCGCCAAGGCCAAGGGGCACCTGCGTGGCAAGCAACCCAAGCTCAGCCGCCGCCAGGAAGCCCACTTGGTCTCGCTCATCCACGGCGGGGAGTACAGCACCGCCGAGGTCGCCGAACTGTTCGGCGTGGCGCGCTCGACTGTCTACCGGGCCATGGGACGTGAACGAGACCGCTCCCGCGCCGACAACGGGCCGCTCGTCACGGCCAGCTGACAGCAGCGGGCTCGGCGTCCCGCAGAGCGCACCCCTGCGGGACGCCGAGCCCACGCTTCCTCCGTCGCCCTAGCGATCACCGTAACGGGTTCCCCGGATGGGACGCCGTACGCCTCGGGCCCGCTCGTCATGGACAGGGCACCCGCGGACCAGGATGATGGTCGCGACCGATGGGGGGAGAGCGTGGCGAAGTTCGGGGAGAGCAGCGATCTGGTCAAGTGTTCGTTCTGCGGCAAGGCCCAGAAGCAGGTGGGCAAGTTGATCGCCGGACCGGGTGTCTACATCTGCAACGAGTGCATCCAGCTGTGCGTTGACATCATGGAGGAGGAGGGCATCGAGCAACCCGAGGCCGCCGGGCCCCCTCCGCTGACCGACGATCAACGTGCCTGGCGAGAGACCCAGCGTGTCCTTGCTGAACGACTCGGCCGGCGTCCGACCGTTGCCGAGTTGGCGGCCGAGCTGGGATGGACCGAGCAGCGGGTTACCGAAGCTGGGCGAGGCGCGTGGATGGTCACCGCCCCGGCAGTGTCAACGGGGGCCGACGCAGCAGACATGGCCGCGGCGCTCTTGGAGGTGCAGCGCCAACTCGACCGGCTCGCCCGGCGGGTGGCTGGCCTTTTAGGCCAGGCCCGAGGGGACGACAGCACCGAGTAGGGGCCCCGCCGCCGCGGTATCTAGCCGGCGGGGGTCAGGCTTCCCCGCCTGAGCCTCTCCGACTGGACTGGAAGGTACCGGGCGGCGCGCTGCCTGAAGAGGTGCTTGACCATCTTCACCCTACCCGGTATACATACCGGGTAACCGGGAGGTGGGGAGTGTCCATCAAGTACGGCCTGCTGACGCTGCTCGCTGGGACGCCGATGCACGGCTACCAGCTGCGCCAAGAGTTCGAGGCGACGACCGGCTCGACCTGGCCGCTCAACATCGGGCAGGTGTACACGACCCTCGGCCGCTTGACCCGCGACGGGTTCATCGAGGAGGTGCCTTACCGCACGCGCGGCGGCGACAACGAGTTGGGCGACGAAGGTCAGCGGATCTACCGGATCACCCCCTCTGGCCGGGGACACGTCGACGAGTGGTTCGCGACGGCCGTCGCGCCGGGTGCGCCGCCACGAAACGAGCTCGCGATCAAGCTGGCCCTGGCGGTCACCCGCCCCGAGGTCGATGTGAGCGCGGTGATCCAGACCCAGCGCCGTTCGACGCTGCAAGCGCTCCAGGGCTACACCCGGGCCCGCGAGCACGCCGGCGACGACCTGTCGTGGCTGCTGGTCGCCGACTCATTGATCTTCGCCGCAGAGGCCGAGCTGCGCTGGTTGGACCACTCCGAGACTCGCCTGTTACGCCACCGGAACAGCTCCCCACACGAGCCCGGTGCCGGGTCCTCCGGGGCTGGCGACGCGGTGCGGGTGGCCCACCCGGCCCGAGGACGCCGAGGGTGAGCACGGTGCTCGTCGTCGATCACGTCCGGCGGGTGCATGGGCGGGGAGCGACGCAGGTCGCCGCCATCGCCGACGTGTCCTTGGAGGTCGGCGTGGGGGAGATGGTCGCCGTGATGGGGCCGTCGGGTTCGGGGAAGTCGACGCTGCTCAACCTCGCCGGGGGTCTCGACGCGCCCACAGGCGGGACCGTGAGCGTCGAGGGCCGGATCCTTGCCCGGCTGTCTCCCGGTGCGCTCGCCCGGCTGCGGCGGCGTTCGGTCGGCTACGTCTTCCAGGCCCTCAACCTGATCCCGTCCCTTACCGCGGTCGAGAACGTGATGCTGCCACTCGAGCTCGACGGTGCCTCCCTGCGCGCCGCTCGCACCGCGGCGGCCGAGGCGCTGGCGGAGGTCGGCTTGGCGGGCCTCGCCGACCGCTACCCGGACGATCTTTCCGGCGGCCAGCAGCAGCGGGTCGCGATCGCGCGGGCGGTCGTCGGCGACCGGCGCCTGATCCTCGCGGACGAGCCCACGGGGGCGCTCGACTCGCACACCGGCGAGGAGGTGCTGCGCCTGTTGCGGGCGCGCTGCGACGCGGGCGCGGCCGGCCTGCTCGTGACCCATGATGCCCGCCACGCGGCGTGGGCCGGCGGCCCCTTCTGCCGGTGCCGAGCACTCCGGCCGGGACGCTGCGGGGTCGCGTTGAGCGACCCGATCGCCGCTCCGCTCGCGCCGCTGGTCTCGGGCCACCTGCCGAGCGGTCCCGGGGAGGCGGTGATCACCCCCTACGTCGCACGCCAGACCGGCGCGCACGTCGGCGGCGTGCTGCGCACAGCGACGCCGAACCGCTCATTCCGGGTCGTTGGGATCGCCACCAGCCCCTCGAAGCGTCGAGATGCCCAGGCGTGGACGGCCCCCTCGGCCGTGCCGTCACCTGCAGGCACGACCCCCAACGTCGACTACCTCGCCGTGACCCGTCGCCCCGTGATCTGGGCCGCCGTGCGGCGCCTCAACGCGGCGGGCTTCGTCGTCCAATCCCGCTACGTCGACGAGCACCCCCCACCACCGTCTGCGGTCCACTTCCAAGGCGGCCCCACCGGCACGACCCGGGCCGTCGACGCGGTCATCGCCCTCGTCGCCGGGCTCGGCCTGCTCGAGATCGTGCTCCTCGCCGGCCCGGCCTTCGCCGTGATGGGCCGACGCTTGGAGCGGACCTTGGCGCTCCTCGCTGCGGCCGGGGGCACCCGGGCCGCCCTGCGGGCCGCGGTGCTCGCCAACGCCGTGCTGCTCGGCGCGCTCGCCGGGCTCGGATCGGTCGTGGTCGCCACGGTCGCCGTGCGGGTCGCCGAGCCGTTGCTCGGGCTGTTGACCACCGACCGTCCCGGCCCGCTCGGGGTGCGCCCGTCGCAACTGGCACTGATCGCCGCCGTGGGCGTCGTCACCGCCCTCGCTGCCGCGTGGATGCCGGCGCGCACCGCAGGGCGCACCGACGTTGTCGCCGCCCTCGCAGCGCGCCGTCCCCGGGATCGGGCGCGCCTGCACGTGCCGATCATCGCGGTCGCCGTCGCCGGGCTCGGCGTCGCAGTCGCCCTCCTCGGAGCCACCGACCACCGCAACACCGGGCTCATCCTCGCCGGCGTGGCGCTCATGGAGCTCGGTCTCGTCGTGGCAACCCCCACCCTGCTGGTGCTGGTCACCGGCGTCGCGGGCCGCCTGCCGCTCGCACCGCGCCTGGCGCTGCGCGACGCCGGCCGCAACCGCAGCTCCGCCGCGCCGGCCACCGCCGCGGTGATGGCCGCGGTGATCGGCTGCGTCGCCGCGCTCATCGCCGTCAACAGCCACGCCGCCGCCGGCGCCGCCAGCTACCGGCCGTCACTCCCCTACGGCGACGTGCTCGTCCAAACGGCCCGAACCTCGCCCGTCGGGCTCGCCGGTGTCGCCAACGCGCTCCGCAACACCCTCCCGGCCAGCAGCGTCGTACTCGTCGAGACCCCAGGGCGCTGCACAATCCGAGCCGACGGGAGCGCGTCGGGCCCCGGTTGCGGGCTGCAAGTAATCCCGCACGTGCCCGCAGGCCAGGCCCGCACGACCCGCGACACCGCGACCCTGCTCGGCACGGCGATCGTGGCCGGCCCCCACGCCCTACCGGCGCTCACCGGAGAGCCGGCCGCGGCCCTCACCGAGCCGGCGGCGGCCCTCGCCGCCGGCAAGGCACTCGTCGTCGACAACTGGGCGCTGCACGCCGGCCGCGCCGGGCTCGACCTGGTCACCCAAACCGGCAACCAGGCACGCACCCGTACCGTCACCGTGCCCGCCGCCCTGCTGAGCTCGCCATTCGCGCCCGCCGAGGTCATCCTCCCCCCTCCCCTGGCACAGCGCCTCGGTATCGGCGCCACCCCGCCAGGAGTGCTCGCCGCCACCACCCGGCTGCCGACCAGCACCAACCAACAAGCCCTCCTGGCGGCACTGGTCAAGGTCGACCTCGCCCACCCGGGCCTGCTGCAACCACCACCACAGGTGTTCACCGTCGAATCCGGCTACCACCAAAAAGGACTCGCCGCGATGCTCGCCCTGATCCTGCTCGCCGCGCTGGTCGCGATCGCCGCCGCCGCCATCGCCACCGGCCTCGCCAACGCCGACCGCACCGACGACCTGCGCACCCTCGATGCCGTCGGCGCGAACCCCCGCACCCGGCGGATGCTCTCAGCGTCCCGAGCCGCGGTCGTCGCCGGGCTCGGCGCCCTGCTCGGCACCATCGCCGGCTTCGTCCCCGCCGTGGCCTACATCATCGGCACCAACGCGTCCGCGAGCCCACAGACCATCATCAACGGGGACGTCAACCCCGGCACCCACGTCGGCGTCGTCAACCAACTCACACCGTCCTCCCAGCTGCACCTCGTCGTCCCCTGGGGACTGCTCGCCATCGTGATAGTCGGACTACCCCTCGTCGCCGCGCTGCTCGCCGGAACACTCAGCCGGGCCCGCCTACCCATCACCGGCGGCCGGCCCCACCCGATCCCCTGACCAGTCACCCCGACCACACAAGGAATGGGTGAACGGACGTCCGTGACGGCCAGGACCCGGCTACCTTCCCTCCATGCGACTCCGGCAGGCGGCAGTTGTGCTGATGCCGGGGCTCGTCCCGGCCTGTGGATCGTCGACCCCGGTGCCCTCCGGCAACCCCGACCCAGGCGGCCACACGCAGCACGAACTCGAGGCCGTCGTGGCTGCCGCGCCCCCCAGGCGACCGTCACTCACCGCAGCAGCAGCGAGCCGATATGGGATAGCTGCGACGGGCGAACCGGGACTCTCGGGTGGGACCACGCCGACGTGGCAAGGTTCTTCACCACGCCGCTGAGCGCGACCACCGTCCTCGCCCGGTCCCGGACGACGATGGCGGCCCTCGGATGGCATCTCACCTCTACCGGCCCATCAAGTGGCGGCATCGAGCTGGTCTGGCGGCACCCCTTTCCCACGGGGACCGGTGTCGCCACGCTGGCACCAGGGCCGCCAGGTGGATGGGAGCTCGACGCTGAGGCGCCCACCCCACGGCCGGCAGACCTCGGGGCGCTGAAGCCGCTCGGAGGTTTGCCAGTGAACGCAGCGCAGACTGACCCGATTGTCCATGGGCTACGGACACAGGAAACCGGGTGTCACACCTGAACGCGACGATGTCTTCAGGCCCCGAACCCAGCCGTTCACGAGCGCTGAGCCGGGAGGCTGTCACAGCTTGAACACGCCGTCTTCCACCTCGCCGTCGAAGCTGATCGAGGTCACCTCGACGATGCGGAAGGGCCGCCCTGCCAGTCGTGCCTCGCTTCGCAGCAGCACGCCGCGCTCAGCGTCGACAAGGAGCTGGTAGTCATGCGCTCCGGCACCGAGCCCGTGGACACCGAGCCTACCGCTACCGAGGCTCTCCTCGTCGTCTTGGCGGGCTGGGATCGCCCTGAGCTTGAGCACGGCTCGGCCGAGGAAGTTGGAGTGCTCGGCCTCCACGATGTCGAGAGCGGCAGGCAGAGCCGCGACACCGACTAGCTCTGCTCCCGGCCCCGAGCCGTGGCCGATGGATGGGTTTCCATCGTTGGTCATATCACCGCGGGTTGGCGAGCGGCTCCACCACGTCTCGCCGACCCAGACGCACTCGACGGTCTCGTCGCGGCCGGGGACGCCAACGACAAACTCCGCCCGCTCGCGCCGCTCGGGGTGGCCTTGGGCGGGGCCGGCTATCCAGATCCGCCAGCGCCGCTCCACCTCCACCGGTGGTAGCGGCGGCTCGAGGGTGCCCGGAGCGCCTTCAAGAGGGGCATAGCCGGTCCATCCTCGGGCAGGGCTTGTCGCCTGGGTGAAAGCCGTGGCCTCGAGGGCGGTGTCGTGCCACTCTCGACCAGCGGCCACCAGCGTCGACCAGCGCCCTCCAGAGGTGTGGAGCACTTCGATGGCCTCGGCGCGGAGGCCGCCTGGGGCGCCCGCGTCGTCCGCCGGCACCCGGGGGAGGGGTGATCCTGGTGGAGGCGGCGTCGGCCCAGGAGGACGTCGTCGCCTCCCGAGCGCACTGCGGCCGGTCAGGGGAGCGAAGAGCTCGGAAGCGAGATCCTCGTCGGCCGGCGATCACAGCCTCGCCTCTGTGCTCGACGAGGCGCGCCGCACCGAGCAGCTCCCGGCCGCGGGTCAGCTCCAGACCGGGCCAGTGCCCCCACCTCGACGTGTCCCTCCCCCGGTTGGTCGATACCTTGCCCCGCTGGTCCCGAGCCCACCACCGAAGCCCGTCTTGGACGACGACCATGGCGCTCCCGTCTGGAAGCTCGTGCTCGCTTCGCATCCTCGTCGGCCCGGCCCACCACAGCTTCCAGCGCCAGTCGAAGCTCTTGCCCTCGGCGCGGAAGCTCCCATACGAGGGCGTCACCCTGCAAAGCGATGCCAGGGCCGCTCCGAGGAACGTCGACTCCGAAGGAGGGCTCACTTCACAAGCTTGACAGAATGCGGCGCAGGGTTCCGGGGTGCTGTCCCGCAGCCCGATCCCCTTACGGGCGCTCGAAGGTAAGCGCTCGGGATAGCAGCATGCGATCTCGCGACGCCAGGTGGGCAACCGCAGAACTGGGTGATCGACGCTTCCCGGCCGGCCTCGCCGACCCGGCGGCGGCGAGCGCGGAATCGGCGATATCGAGCACTTCGACGTCTCTCACGGTGGCTCGAGAGGGAGCGCAGAACGCTCGGCCGGTCTGCAGCCAGCCTCGCTGTCACTCTCCCGGGGGCCACTGTTGCGGGCGGGCGGACGTCCTTACGGTGAGGGTCTCATCCATGTGGGGCCCGGAACACGGACTCGTCCGCCTGGCCGATCACCGAGGCGACCGACCGCTAGCGGCACTCGGAGATCGCCGTCTCGGTCCCCGCTCGACGGGCGCCCGCCGTGTCGACAGCGGGTCGGGCGGGGACGACCCGGGGTCAAACAGGCGATCGGCGGGTCGCCGCAGGCGGCTTCGGCTTGCTGCAAACGGCTGCCGCTGACCGGTCGTCGGAACCGGCTCGCATCGTCTCCGTGTGCTTGCCGGTGACATCCCGAGCCGGTCTTCACGCCGCTGCCGCCACTCACACTCAAGCCGGTGTGCCGGCCAACCGGCCCTGGCAGGATGCCCCAAGAGGCGGGTAGCGGCCGGAGTGCTGGGCCGGCAGGCGCCGAGATCCGGGTGGCGACGGACACTCCGTTGCGTGGTCGAAGCCGCCGACCTCCCGGCTCCCGGCTCCCGGCGGGACCGGGGCGAACAGCGCGCTCGCTTCACCGGAACGGCCGTGCGGGGCGCGGCACGTCTACAGGGACCCCACCCGCCGGTGAGGCCCTTCGGGCGTGCCACCCTGCCCCGGCGGAGCGGCAGGACGACCCCCATAAGCTGAGCGTTGCCCACTCAACTTCGCCCGTGCGGTACCAGCGGTCGCCCTCGAGTGCCAACGGTGTAAAGCCGGAGATTTTGGTTTGGAAGGCGACGGCGGCTCAGGACGGCCAAGGTGTCGGGAGCTCGTGGGCGCGGCTGTGGTGAGGCGGTGACGAGTGCGTTCCTTCGACGAGGTGAAGGCGGTTGAGAGAGTGGGGGATCGTCGGCATGGCTTTGGACGCTGCATCGCGCCGATCGCTGAGCGACGTCCAGCTGGGGCAGACTGACCACGTGAGCATCGGCGAGGAGCTGATCGAGCAGCGCCGCCGGCGACGCCGGACCGGTGACCCGCGCCTGACCGACGAGGACAAGGAGCTGCTGCGTCGGCCGACCACCGGGGATCTCGTCGGCGCGTTCCAGACCGGCCTCGACGCCGTCTCTCGCGCCGACCCTCTCCTCGGCGGCGACACCAGCAGTGACGCCTGACCAGCCGGCGTACTCTGAGCGGTGAGCATGGTCGACGAATGGCTCGCCGCACGCATGGTCGGTGACGACTGGCCGGCGGCCGTTCCTGATGACGAGCTCGGCATCGCCGTCCAGGTCGTCGGGGTGAATCCGTGGGTGTTCGCCGACGACATCGAAGTACGCGACTGGCATGGTCCCAATAGGGTGGACCGCCCGGTGGTGACCCTGTAGAGGCCGCACACGGCGACCCGCTGAGGAGGTCACCACATGTCCGCCCACGATGGCCGCCACCATCCCCTCCCTGCGATCGTCCGACCGAGCCCCGGTGTGGTCGAGGGGGGCGACCAGGTCGCCGCGGTCCGCCGCCAGGCGGGAGAGCTGAAGCACGGGTCGAGCGGCCGGCAGCCGTGCCGCTGTCGGTCTCGGTGGAGGAGGCGGCCCGGCTGCTCGGGCTCGGCCGGTCCAACCTGTTCAAGCTGATCGAGTCGGGTGAGCTCCGCTCGGTCAAGGTCGGATCCCGCCGGCTGGTGCCTCGGCGAGCGCTGGAGGAGTTCCTGGCCGGTCCCGATGTCTCAGCGGCGAGCTAGAACATGCGCATGGGAGGGCGGGCCGCCAATGGCCGTTCCACGATCTACGAGGGCAGCGACGGGCGGTGGCATGGCCGGGTGTCGATGGGCGTCGGACCAGACGGGAGGGAGGACCGCCGCCACGTCACCGGCAAGACCCAGTCGGCGGTTGCATCCAAGGTCAAGGCGCTCGAGCAGGCCCGCAGCACGGGGGCCGTTGCAGCGACCGGGCGGACCACGCTCGGCGACTACATGGCCGAGTGGATAGCCCGCAAGGAGAAGCTGCGGGCTGTCCGGCCGCTCACCCTCTCCGGCTACCGGACTGACGAGCGCCACGTCGTCGCCGCCATCGGCAAGGTCCGCCTCGACCGCCTCGGGCCGGCAAACGTCGAGCACCTCTGGGCCTACCTCCTCGAGCGCGACCTCCGCACCGCCCACTGCCGCCGGACGCTCAGTGCCGCCCTCAACGACGCCGTCCGTCGAGGGCTGATCCCCCGCAACCCGGTGAAGGCCGCCGACTGCCCACGCGACGAGCACGACGAGATCGAGCCGTACACCCTCCAGGAGATGGCCGCCCTCCTCGAAGCGTGCCGCGGCACCCGCAACGCTGACCGCTGGACGGTAGCCCTGGCGCTCGGCCTCCGCCAGGGCGAGGTCCTCGGCCTGGGCTGGGACGACGTGGGCCTCGGGGGTGAACCGACCATGACCATTCGGCGGCAACTCCAACGGGTCCCCTGGCAGCACGGTTGCCCGGACCCCGAGCGGTGCCTCAACCGCGCCAGCCTTCCCGCCAAGCGCGCGGCGGACTGCCCGCAGCGGTGGGGCGGGGGACTGAAGGTGTCGGAACCGAAATCGGACGCGGGCCGGCGGACCCTCGCCCTGCCAGCCACGCTCGCCGTCGAGCTCTACGTTCACAACCGCGAGCAGAAGGCGGAACGGCTCGCCAGCGAGATCTGGGAGACCGGACCCCACGGCGGATGGGTGTTCGCCAACCCGGTCGGCGGGCCGACCGATCCCCGGGCGGACGCCCACGCCTTCAAGGCCCTTTGCGTGCGAGCAGGCGTCCCGGAAAGGCGACTCCACGACCTACGCCACTCGGCGGCCACCATGATGCTCGCCTCGGACCTCGACCTCCGGACCGCGGGCCAGGTCCTCGGCCACTCCCAGATCGCCCTGACGGCCCGTTACAGCCACATCCTCGCGGACCGCCGCTCGGTGCCCGCGGCCCGCATCGAGTCGGCCCTCTTCGGGCGTGTCCAACCGGGGTCCTGAGGCCGTGGCCGTGTGCAAACTGAGACCAGAATCGAGACCAAGTTCCAGGCGGGCAGCGGAGAACCTGCAAAAGCGCTGGTCAGGCGAGCCCGAGGTCGGACTCGAACCGACGACCTGACGCTTACAAGGCGCCTGCTCTGCCAGCTGAGCTACTCGGGCGTGCAGGACGCGACGATATCTGCGGTTGGCGACGACCCCGGGTTGCGCGGCGGCAAGGGCGCCGGGTGGCGCGTCCGATGCCCTAGGATCGTTACCACGGCGAAGTGCTTGCGGGCCGACCCCCCGGCCCGGGCAGCGTTCGGACCCCGCGGGGAGGTGAGCGGGCCGGTGACGCCACACCGGGCCCAGGAGGCTGTGCGACCAGTGGGATCTACATGACCGCAGCCTTGACCGGTGCGGCCCGCGGCGGTGACGTGGACACCGGAGGTACCCGAGGCGGCTGGCGCTTCCTCCTCGGCTCACTCGCCGGGCACCGGCGGACCGAGGCCACCTCGGTGGCGGCCGCCCTGGTGTGGACCGCGGCGTTGTCGAGCTACCCGCTGCTCGTCGGCCGGGCCGTCGACGCCGGCCTGCTCGCGCACCGCTGGGGCCGGCTCGGGATCTACGTCGGGCTCGTCGCAGTGCTCGGCGCGCTGCAGGGGCTCGCCTCCGGCGTGCGCCGGCGCAACAACGGGCTCGCCTCCCGACGGGTCGAGGCGGACCTGCGCAAACGGTTCTTCACCCGCCTGCTCGGCCTGGACGTCTCCTACCACGACCAGGTCAACCGCGGCCAGCTGCTGTCCCGGGTGACCAACGACTTGTTCCAGATCCAGGCGTTCATCTCCTCCGCGCCCGCCCTGATCGGCAACGCCTTCGCGGTGGTCGCAGTGGCGGTGATCCTCCTCGTGCTCAGCCCGGTGCTCGGCGGGGTGGCCCTGGTGATGCTGCCGGTCGTCGTCCTCACCTCGAAGAAGTACTCCGCGACCGTCCGACCGGCGCTCGGCAACCTGCAGCGCGAGCGCGGTGAGCTCGCCGGCGTGGTCGAGGAGACGATCAGCGGGATCCGGGCGGTCAAGGGCTTCGGGGCGGAGGGCGCCCTGGCGGACCGGCTCGGGCGCCAGGCGGACTCGGTCAAGCGCGAAGCGCTGTCGGTGGTGCGCACCCGGGCCCACTACAGCCCCTACCTCAACGTCGTGCCCCTCGTCGAGCTGGTCGCCATCAACTGGGTCGGCGGGTACCTGGTCCTGCACCATCACATCAGTATCGGCCTGCTCCTCGCGTTCAACACCTACCTGGTGCTGCTGACCGGTCCGCTCCAGTCGATCGGGTGGTTCGTGGTGCAGCTGCAACGGGCCCTCGTCTCGAGCCGGCGCATCGAGTCGATCATGCGCCTCGAGCCGGCAGTCGCCGACCCCCCCGGCGACCGGGCGGTACCCCTGCCCGACGGCCAGGGCGGCGTCGCCTTCAGGGACGTGTCCTTCGGCTACCCCGGCGCGCCCCACCCCGTGCTCGCCGACTTCGAGCTCCACATCGACGGGGGCGAGGTCGTCGCCCTCGTGGGCCCGACCGGCAGCGGCAAGTCGACGGTCGCGGCGCTGGTGGCGAGGCTCCACGACCCGCTGCAGGGGAGCGTCTCGCTCGACGGAGCCGACCTTCGGGACTTGCCGCTGTCGGCGGTCCGGGAGGCGGTGGGAGTGGTCTTCGAGGACAACTTCCTCTTCGACGGCACGGTCGCCGACAACCTGCGGGTCGGGCAGACCGACGCCACCGACGCCGAGCTGCGCGAAGCGGCCCGGTTGTCGCAGGCGGCCGAGTTCGTCGAAGCCCTGCCCGACGGCTACGGCACGCTCATCGGGGAGCGGGGCATGTCGCTCTCCGGCGGCCAGCGTCAGAGGATCGCCCTCGCCCGGGCGATCCTCGCCCGACCCCGGGTGCTGGTGCTCGACGACGCCACCTCGGCGGTCGACGCGGCCAAGGAGCGGGGGATCCTGGAGGGCATCGCGTCGATGATGGGCGACCGGACGATCGTGATCATCTCCCACCGGGCGGCGACCATCGCCCTCGCCGACCGCGTCGTGCTCCTGGACCAAGGGCGGGTCGCCGCCGACGGGACCCACCGCCAGCTGCTCCGCCGCAGCCTGCGGTACCGCCAGGTGCTCGGGCTGACCTCGGCCGCCGAGGCGCCGGCCGGCCGGGCATCCCGCGCCGGCGCCGGCAGAGACGACGAGGAGCGCTCGGCGTGAGAGCGATCTCCCGGAGGCGGCCGGGTCCCACCGGGGAGGAGCCCGGCGGCGGACGCGAGGCACGCCAGCACCTGGGCCGCGCCGCCTGGGCCATGATGCGCCCCTACCGGCGAAGGGTCGGCCTCGCGCTGGTGGCAGTCGCCGGTGCCCTGGCGACCACCCTCGCCGGGCCCGCCCTCGTCGAGTACCTCATCAACCAGGGCCTCGTCGACCACCACTCCATGCGCGTCGTCGACATCGCCGGCGGCGCCTACCTGGCCGTCGCCGCCGCGTCGTTCGCCCTCACCCGCTGGCAGACCAGCCTGCTGTCGGGGACCGGCGAGCTGGTCCTCAACGACCTGCGCAAGCGGGTGTTCGGCCACCTGCTGGCCCAGCCGATGTCGTTCTACGACTCGGAGAGCTCCGGCCAGCTCCTGTCCCGCATGACCGCCGACATCGACACCCTCGAGTCGCTGGTCCAGAGCGGCATCGGGACCTTCGTCATGAGCGTCGGGCTGTTTTTCACCTCGGTCGTGGTGCTGATCGCCATCTCCCCACCCCTGTTCGTCGCCACCGCCGCCTGCCTGGTGCCGATCGTCGCAGCCTCGGCTCGCTACCGCACAGCGTCGACCAAGGCCTACCGCGCCGTGCGGCTCCGGATCGGCGACACCGTCTCCTCGCTCGACGAGGGCCTGGCCGGGGTGCGGGTGATCCAGGCCTTCCGCCGGGAGCGGGCGGTCGGCGAGGACTTCGAGCGGCGCAACGCCGACCAGCTCGAAGCCGAGCTGCACACCGTGAGGCTCGCTTCGGTCTTCTTTCCCAAGGTCGAAGGCACCGGCGTGCTCGCCACGGCCGCGATCCTGCTCGTCGGGGGAGCCTTCGTCCACCTGCACCTCACCTCCATCGGGGCGGTGGCCGCCTATGTGCTCTACGTCGGCAACCTGTTCAACTCCATCCAGAGCCTGAGCCAGCTGTTCGACCTCCTGCAGTCCTCGGGCGCGGCCCTCTCGACGGTCGCCACCCTCCTCGACACCCACCCGACCATGACCGACCCCGATGATCCCCTGCCGCTGCCCGGGAGCGGACCGCTGCAGCTCGACGACGTCCACTTCGCCTACGACGGCGAGCGACCCGTCGTGACCGCGGTCGGGCTGCGAGTCCACCCCGGCGAGCACCTGGTCCTCGTCGGGCCCACGGGCGCCGGCAAGTCCACCCTCGCCAAGCTCGTCGGCCGGTTGTACGACCCCTCCAGCGGCACGATCCGCTTCGGGGGCGTCGACCTGCGGAGCGCCAGCATCGCCGGTCTCCGCCAGCGGATCGTGGTCGTGCCCCAGGAGGGGTTCCTCTTTCGGGGCAGCGTGCTCGACAACGTGCGCATAGCCCGCCCCGGTGCCCGGGAGGAGGAGGTCCACCGGGCGGTCGAGGCCCTCGGCCTCTCGGACCGCTTCAGCGAGCTCCCAGACGGCCTGCTCACCGAGGTCGGCGAGCGGGGATCGCATCTCTCCGCCGGCGAACGCCAGCTCGTCTCCCTGGTGCGCGCTGCGCTCACCGACCCGGCAGTGCTGGTGATGGACGAAGCCACCTCCAGCGTCGACCCCGGCACGGGGCGCTGGGTCGAGACCGCCCTGGCGCACCTCACCGCCGGCCGAACGACCATAACCGTCGCCCATCGCCTCACGATCGCCGAGCGGGCCGACCGGGTGGCGCTGATCGACGGGGGCAGGCTGGTGGAGGTGGGCGCCCACGACGAGCTGGTCTCCGCCGGCGGACCCTACGCCGAGCTGTTCGCCGCCTGGCAGGGCACCCCCGAGCCGGCCGGCTGACCGGCTGGCGGGCCGGGTACGGAGAGGGAAGCCGGGTACGGAGAGGGAACTTGCCTGCTGGACTTCTTCACGTCACCAGCTCCCACCCGGGGTTTGGGCACGAAACAGTCGGCGGGCAGGTTTCTCCTCGGTAGGCCCCGGATCGCCCGCTGGTACCGTCGCCGCGGTGACCGACCCCTCCCCCCACCCCGATGGGAGCTTCGCCTCCGACAACTACGCCGGCGCCCACCCCGAGGTCCTCGCCGCGCTCGCCGAGGCCAACACCGGCTTCGCACCCTCCTATGGCGCCGACCCCTGGACCGCCCGGCTCGGGGAGGTCCTACGCGGCCACTTCGGCGACCGGGCCGAGGTCTACCCGGTGTTCAACGGGACCGGGGCCAACGTCGTTGCCCTCCAGGCCCTCGTCCCCAAGTGGGGAGCGGTCGTCTGCGCCGAAGGAGCCCACATCGCCACCGACGAGGCCGGGGCACCGGAACGGGTCGCCGGCCTCAAGCTGCTCACCGTCCCGACCGTCGACGGCAAGCTGACCCCTGAGCTGGTCGACCGCCAGGCCTGGGGGTTCGGCGAGGAGCACCGGGCCCAGCCGGCGGCCGTGTCGCTCACCCAGTCGACCGAGGTCGGCACCACCTACACCCTGGAGGAGCTGCACACCCTCTCCGAGCATGCCCACTCCCTCGGTATGCGGGTCCACGTCGACGGCGCCCGGCTGGCCAACGCCGCCGCCCACCTCGGCTGCACCCTGCGGGAGATGGTCACCGGCACCGGGATCGACGCAGTCTGCGTGGGGGGCACCAAGGACGGGGGGCTGTTCGCCGAGGCCGTCGTCGTGTGCGACCCCGCGGTGGCGCCCGGCGTCGGCTACATCCGCAAGATGGACACCCAGCTCGCCTCGAAGACCCGCTTCCTGTCCGCCCAGCTGCTCGCCCTCTACGACGGTGACCTGTGGCTGCGCTGCGCTCGCCACGCCAACACCATGGCGGACCGCCTCGCCCGGGGCCTCGCCACTGTGCCCGGGGTCGCCCTCACCCACCCGGTGGAGGCCAACGGGGTGTTCGCCATCGTCCCCGCAGCGCTCGCTGGCGCCGTCCGGCGCACCCACCACTTCTACGACTGGGACCGGGAGCGGGGCGAGGTCCGCCTCATGTGCTCGTGGGCGACCACCGAAGAGGCGGTCGACGACCTGCTGGCGGCCTTCCGGCGCGCGGCGGGTGAGGGCTCGCCGCCACCCGGGCTGGCCGGGCCGGGCCGGGCCGAGCCCGGGCAGGACTGAGTCGGGCGGGGCGGGCCGCACCGGGCGGGGCCGACCCTGGAGCGCGCGCCACCTGCCGGCCGCGGGTGCGCTATCCATGTGCCATCCGCACCCCGGATACCTCCCCCCGCGATCCCCCGATCACCTCCGGGCGCGAAGCGGCGGCTCCTGGGCCCGCCCGGATCCCGGGCCGGGTCACCGTCCTCGCAGGAGCCCTCGCCCGCCGACCGGTTGCGCTCGTCGCCGCCCTCGCCGCCCTCGGCCTGGCCCACGTCGCGGTGGTGTCGATCCGCTACCACGTCGGCTCCTTCGACGACGACGCGGCGTACCTGGCGATGGCCGAGGGGATCGCCCACGGCGTGGGCCTCACCGGGCACCTGCCCTCCGGGTACCCGCTGGTCAAGGACTACCCGCTTGGCTACCCGGCCCTGCTCGCCCCGCTGGTGCTCGCCTTCGGACCGGGCCCCGGCTTCTGGGCCGAGCGCCTGGCCTCTGTCGCCTGCTACGGCGCACTGTTCCCCCTGACCTGGATCTGGTTGCGCCGGCGGGGCCTCGGCACGGGGGTGTGCGCCGCGGTGCTCGCCCTCCTCGCCCTCAACCCGCTGCTCGCGACCTTCGGCAGCATGGTGATGGCCGAGGCCCCCTTCCTCGTGTCCCTGCTCGGGCTCGTGTTCGCGGCCGAGGCGTGGGGGCGTTCGGAGCGGGCGTGGGTGCCCTCAGGGGTGGCGACGGTCCTGCTCGGCGTGGCCCTCGTCTGGCTGAAGGAGGCCGGCCTCGCCGTCGACGGCGGGATCGTGCTGTGGCTGGCCTGGAACCGACGGTGGGGCCGCGCTCTCGCCGCCTCGGTCACGAGCGTCGCCCTCCTCGCCCCGCTGGTGATCGCCCGGGTCCTCGTGCACATCCCGATCGCCGGCCTGCGCTACAACGGGGAGATCGCCCGCAACCTCGGCGGCGGCATCCTCCACCAGGTGCTCCTGCTCCCGGTGGGAGCTGCCAAGTTCCTCTTCTACGCCCTCTTCGACGGCGTCACCCCGGTCTTCAGCCCGCTGTCGGACCACTGGGCGGTGCTGGTCGTAGTCGGCGGGATCGCCTCCGCCACCGCGGCGGTCTTCTGCGTTGTCGGCGCAGTGCTCTGGTGCAGGCGCTACGGCGGCTCCGATACGGTGCCGTGGATGCTCGGGCTCTACGTGCTCGAGTCGATCGTCTACCCCTACGTCAACATGCGCCGGACGATCCTCGTGGTGCCGGTGGCGACCGCCTGGTACGTCCTCGGGGCGCGGGCGACGACCCGGTGGCTGGTAGGCGTGGCCCGCCGGCGGGGATCGGCCTGCCCCGAGAGGTGGCGGCGGCGGGCGGCGGGCGCCGCGGCGGTCGGGATCGCGCTGCTGGCCGTGCAGTTCCCCACCGACTACAAGGTCTACCTCGGCCAGGGGACGTCCCGGCCGGAGGGCTCGCCGTACATGACCCTCCTCGCCCACCTGGGCCCGCCCCGGGCGGTGGTGGAGACCGACTACCTGTGGTCCACCTCCTTGTTCTCCGGTCACCCGGGGGCCAAGTCGGCGTTCGACGTCACCTACCACCACTGCTCCCCGGCAGCCGCGCTCGCCGGCCTGCGCCGCGACCACGCCGCCTACGGGCTGACCGCCGCGTTCAACGGCAACACCGTCGACGACCCCTGCCTGGCCCGGCTCGCCGGCACCGAGCCGTGGGCAGTGGAGCTGTTGCACACCGCCTGGGACGACGCCACCGTGTTCGAGGTCGTCGGGCCTGGCACCCCCCACCCGCACCTGCGGGGCCTGCTGGTCGCCCGGAGGGGCCCACCCCGCCACGTCTGGGCGCTCCCGGCCGGGTCCACGGTACGCCAGGTGAGCGTCGGGGCGACCTCCGGGGTGACGATCCGCCTGCTCACCCCGGCCGGTTGGCGCACCGTCGTACGGCACGGACCGGCACCCTGGGTGCTCGCCGAGCTCCCCGGAGGGCTGGAGGCCAGCGCGGTGGCGGTCGACTCCGCAAGAGCGCTCCACGACCTGGCCGTGGTCGGCAGCTCTCGCCGGGGCTGAGGATCCCGCCTCCGGCGGGCGGACGGGGCACGCCGGCGCCGGGCGGGCACGGGAGCGAGGTGCTCCGTGGGGGCAGAGTCCCCCCGTGCCACTCCACCACGCCTCCAACCACGCCCCGAGCAGGCGCCACCACGCCAACCCGATGGCTTCCGGGACCGACCCTGCCGCGGGGGCCACCCTGTCACCGCCGGTCCACCGCCTCGCCGAAGCGCCGGTGGCACCCGACACCGCCTACCAGCTGGTCCACGACGAGCTGCTCCTCGACGGCAACGCCCGGCTCAACCTGGCCACGTTCGTGACCACCTGGATGTAGCCCCAGGCGACCCGGCTGATGGCCGAGTGCGCCGAGAAGAACATGATCGACAAGGACGAGTACCCCCAGACCGCCGCGCTCGAGCAGCGCTGCGTGTCGATCCTCGCCCACCTCTGGCACGCCCCCCGGCCCGACGACGCCGTCGGCTGCTCCACGACCGGCTCCTCGGAGGCCGGCATGCTCGGCGGCCTGGCCCTGAAGCGGCGCTGGATGAAGGCCAACCCCGACGCCTGGCGCGCAGGCCGGCGGCCCAACCTGGTCATGGGCGCCAACGTGCAGGTCTGCTGGGAGAAGTTCTGCAACTACTGGGAGGTGGAGCCGCGCCTGGTGCCGATGCAAGGAGACCGCCTGCACCTCGACGCCAGCTCGGCCGTGGCGCTCTGCGACGAGGACACGATCGGAGTGGTCGCCGTGCTCGGCTCCACCTTCGACGGCAGCTACGAACCGGTGGAGGCGATCGCCGGGGCGCTCGACGACCTCCAGGGCCGCACCGGCGTGGACGTGCCGATCCACGTCGACGGGGCGTCGGGGGCGATGGTCGCGCCCTTCCTCGACCCGGAGCTGGCCTGGGACTTCCGCCTCCCCCGGGTCGCCTCGATCAACACCTCCGGCCACAAGTACGGTCTGGTCTACCCCGGGGTCGGCTGGGTGGTGTGGCGCTCGCACGAGGCCCTGCCCGAGGAGCTGGTCTTCTCGGTCAACTACCTCGGCGGCGACATGCCGACCTTCTCGCTCAACTTCTCCCGCCCCGGGGCGGAGGTGGTCGCCCAGTACTACCTGTTCCTGCGCCTGGGCTTCGAAGGCTACGTGGCGGTCCAGCGCGCGTCCCGGGAGATCGCCACGGACCTCGCCCGCCGGGTCGGCGAGCTCGGGCCCTTCCGCCTGCTGAGCCGGGGCGACGAGCTGCCGGTGTTCGCGTTCACCACCACCCCCGACGTCGACGCCTTCGACGTGTTCGACGTCAGCCGCCGGCTGCGAGAGCGGGGTTGGCTGGTCCCGGCCTACACCTTCCCGCCGGACCGCCAGGACCTGAGCGTGCTGCGCGTGGTGGTCCGCAACGGCTTCACCGAGGACCTGGCGTCGCTGCTCCTCGGCGACCTCGGCCGCCTCCTGCCCGAGCTGGCCCGCCAGCCCGGTCCCTTGCAGGCGCCGGGCGAGGCCACCGCCTTCCACCACTGAGCAGCCACCGCCGCCACCGCGACGAGCTCTTCTCCGGCCCGGCCCGCTCCGGCACGGTGGTCGTCCAGCGAAGGTCGCCGACCTAGGGTGAGGGGATGAGCACCGCTCCCGCGCCTGTGCCCCGCGCCCCTTTCGGCCGGACCGGCCACACCAGCAGCCGGGTGATCTTCGGGGCGGCCGCCCTCGCCGCGTTGAACGACGAGCAGGCCGCTCCCCTTCTCGCACTGGTCGAGCGTTTCGGCATCAACCACCTGGACACCGCTGCCTCCTACGGGGGCTCGGAGCTGCGGCTCGGCCGGTGGCTCGCTGGGCGGAGATCGGAGCTCTTCCTGGCGACCAAGACCGGGGAGCGCACCGCGATGGGCGCCCGGGCCGAGCTCGAGCGGTCCCTCGAGCGCCTCGGCGTCGACCACGTCGACTTGGTCCAGCTCCACAACCTGGTGGAGCAGGACGAATGGGAGACCGCCCACGGTCCCGGCGGAGCCCTCGAGGCGCTGCTCGCGGCGCGCGAAGAGGGCCTGACCCGCTTCATCGGGGTCACCGGGCACGGCCTGCGCATCGCCGGCATGCACCGGCGGAGCCTCGCCAGGCACGACTACGACAGCGTGCTGCTCCCCTACAACTGGGTGCTGCTCCGCGACGACAGCTACCGCCGGGACGTCGAGGCGCTCCTCGAGACCTGCGCCGAGCGGGGAGTGGCGGTGCAAACCATCAAATCCGTGGCCCGCCGGCGCTGGAGCGGCGGTATCGACGGCCACCTCAGCTGGTACGAGCCGATCGCCGAGCCCGCCGCCCTCGAGCGCTCCGTACGCTGGGTCCTGGCCGACCCGCACCTGTTCGTCAACTCCACCAGCGAGCCCAGCCTCCTGGCCGCCTTCCTCGAGGCGGCCTCCGGCGGCGGTCCGGTGCCCGACGACGACGAGCTGGCCGCCGACGCCACCCGGCTCGGCATCGAACCTCTCTTCGACGGCCGGGACCTCGAGCGCATATGAGCGGGGACGAGCCGGCCCGCGTCGCGGTGGTCGGCGCCGGCTACGTCGGGCTCACCACCGCCGCCTGCCTCTCCCACCTCGGCCACGACGTCACCTGCGCCGACGTGGACGACGCGAAGGTGAGTGCCCTCTGCGAGGGGGTCATCCCGATCCACGAGGAGGGGCTGGCGGACCTGGTGCGAGCCGGGCTGGCCGCCGGCCGCCTGCGCTTCGTCGTGGGAGCGGCCGCCGCCGTCCGCGGCGCGGAGTACGTGTTCCTCTGCGTGCCGACCCCCCAGGGGTCCGACGGCTCCGGCGACATGAGCTACGTCCAGGCGGAAGCGGCCGAGATCG
>JAJZWW010000382.1 GCA_021846485.1 Actinomycetes bacterium | reverse complement strand
TGCGCACCACATCCACCTCGCGGCGTCCCACAACCTCGAGGGCAAGGAGGCTCGTTTCGGGACGGGCACGACGAGCCTGTTCGAGAACTCGACGACGGCGGTGTCGTGGGGCAGCGTGATCGCCTCCAACGACAGCCTCACCCCGATCGGCGGGCTCGTGCCGCTGTTCAACATGATGACGGGTGAGGTCATCTTCGGGTCCTGGGGCGTGGGAATGATCGGCATGCTGGCCTATGCCGTCCTCGCTCTGTTCCTCGCCGGTCTGATGGTCGGCCGGACCCCGGAGTACCTCGGCAAGAAGATCGAGTCCTTCGAGGTGAAGATGGCGGTGCTGTCGATGATCGTGCCGAGCCTGGTGATCCTCGTGCTGGCCGCGCTGTCGGTGGTGGTGAGCGCCGGTGTCTCGGGGATCTTCAATCCTGGCCCGCACGGTCTCTCTGAGGTGCTCTACGCCTTCTCGTCCGGCGTCGGCAACAACGGCTCGGCGTTCGGAGGCCTGAGCTCCGCCAGCCCGTGGTACTCGGCGACGGTGGGGTTGGCGATGTTGCTCGGTCGCTTCCCGATGTACATCCCGCTCGTGGCCATGGGCGGCGCACTGGCCCGCAAGCAGCGGGTGCCCGAGAGCGCCGGGACCTTCCCCACCCATGGGCCGCTGTTCACCGTGCTGCTCACGGGGACGGTGATCGTCGTCGGGGCGCTCATCTTCTTCCCCGCGCTCGCCCTCGGCCCCCTTGCCGAGCAGTTCGCAGCCCGGGCCGGCCAGCTCTTCCATGGTTGAGCTGCGCGTGCCCGGTACCACATCGACTCGGAGGTTGTGACTGATGACCCAGCCGGACCCGATCGCCGGGCTCGGATCGACCGATGGCCCACTGGAGGATGCCGCCCGGGCGCCCGCAGCCGACGCGGGGGGACGGCAGGGGCGCAAACGCGGTGGGATGGGCATGTGGGACCGCGACCTCGTCCGGCGCAGCCTGGGTGAGTCGCTCCGCAAGCTCGACCCACGCGCGCTCACCCACAATCCGGTCATGTTCGTGGTCGAAGTCGGGTCGGTGTTCACCACCGCCGACGCGCTGCGCTACCTCGCCAGCGGCCGGATGGGGCTCTTCTCCTTCACCGGGCAGATCGCCATCTGGCTGTGGCTCACGGTGCTCTTCGCCAACTTCGCGGAGGCGATGGCCGAGGGCCGCGGCCAGGCCCACGCCGACGAGCTGCGCCGCACCCGCACCGAGACCGAGGCCCGGCGGGTGACCGCCACCGGCATCGAGCGGGTGTCCGCCACCCAGCTCCAGAAGGGCGACGTCGTGGTGGTCACCGCCGGAGAGGTGATACCCGGCGACGGTGAGGTCGTCGAGGGCATCGCCTCGGTGGACGAGTCCGCGATCACCGGGGAGTCCGCGCCGGTGATCCGCGAGTCGGGTGGAGACCGTAGCGCGGTCACCGGCGGCACGACGGTGCTCTCCGACGAGATCCGAGTGCGGATCACGGCGGGGAGGGGCGAGTCGTTCCTCGACCGGATGATCACCCTGATCGAAGCGGGCGTCCGCCAGAAGACCCCCAACGAGATCGCGTTGGCGTTGCTGCTCGCCGGCCTGACGCTCATCTTCCTCGTCGTCGTCGTCACGGTCGCGCCGTTCTCCACCTACTCCCACGCAACCGTGTCCGTGACCGTGCTGATCGCCCTGCTCGTGGCTCTGATCCCGACGACGATCGGAGGGCTACTGTCCGCCATCGGGATCTCGGGCATGAACCGGCTGCTCGAGCGCAACGTGCTGGCCCTGTCCGGTCGGGCGGTGGAGGCGGCCGGCGACGTCAACGTGATCATGCTCGACAAGACCGGCACCCTCACGATGGGGGCTCGTCAGGCCACCGCCTTCGTTCCTGCGCCGGGAGTCGAGGAGCGACGGCTCGCGCAAGCCGCCCAGCTGTCGTCACTGGCCGACGAGACCCCCGAGGGGCGGTCCATCGTGGTGCTGGCCAGGGAGCGCTTCGATCTCGAGGAGCAGGCTCTCGACGGGCCAGGGGTCGAGTTCGTGCCCTTCAGCGCCCAGACCCGCATGAGCGGCGTGGACCTCGACGGCAGGCGGGTCCGCAAGGGTGCGGCCGACTCGATAGCCCGCTGGGCGGGAGTCGACCTCGACGCAGGCACGGCCTCGGCGGTGGACCGGGTTGCCCGGGGAGGCAGTACGCCGCTGCTGGTCGCGGAGGACGGCGAGATCCTCGGCGTGGTGGAGCTGAAGGACGTAGTCAAGCCGGGGATCAAGGAGCGGCTCGACTCCCTCCGTGCGGCCGGGATCAAGACGGTGATGATCACCGGGGACAACCCGGTCACGGCCGCGGCGATCGCCCAGGAGGTGGGGGTCGACGACTTCCTCGCCGAGGCCACCCCGGAGCGCAAGATGGAGTACGTAAAGGCGGTGCGAGCCGACGGGTACATGGTCGGGATGGTCGGTGACGGCACCAACGACGCCCCGGCGCTGGCCAACGCCGACGTGGCCGTGGCGATGAACACCGGGACGATGGCCGCCCGCGAGGCGGGGAACATGATCGACCTCGACTCCAACCCCACCAAGCTGATCGAGATCGTCGAGGTCGGCAAGCAGATCCTGATCACGCGGGGAGCGCTCACCACCTTCTCGGTGGTCAACGACGTCGCGAAGTACTTCGCCATCATCCCCGCCATGTTCGTCGTCGCCTACCCGGGCCTGAAGGCTCTGAACGTCATGCGGCTCACCTCGCCGGAGACCGCGATCCTGTCGGCGATCATCTTCAACGCGCTGGTCATCCCCGCCCTGATCCCGCTCGCCTTGCGGGGCGTGCGCTACCACGCCACGTCGGCGGCGAGCATCCTGCGCAAGAACTTGCTGATCTACGGCCTCGGAGGCCTGGTGGTGCCGTTCGCCGGCATCAAGCTCATCGACCTAGTGGTGACCGCTCTCCACCTGGTGTCGACGGCGAGATGACCCCCGGGCTTCCGGCCGCTGCTCACCCGCATCACTCGCTGCCCAACGCGCAGCGCGGAAAGGAGATCCGTTGAACCTGAGAGTCCTCTGGAGCGCCTTGCGACTGGTGCTCGTGTCCGTGGTCGTGCTCGGTCTCGGCTACAACCTGTTGATGGTGGGTATCGGCGAGGCAGTGTTCCCTGGCCAGGCCAACGGCAGCCTGGTCCACTACCACGGCCGGGTGATCGGCTCGAAGTTGATCGGCCAGGAGTTCACCTCCGCCCGCTTCTTCGAGGGTCGGCCGAGTGCCACGTCGCCGACGCCGTACAACGCCGAGTCGTCGGCGGCGAGCAACTACGGTCCCACCAACCCGGCTCTGCTCCAGGAGATACGCGCCAACCTGGCGAGGGTGCTGAAGCAGAACCCGGGCATCAAGGCCAGCCAGGTCCCGCCGGACCTGGTGGAGAGCTCGGCCAGCGGGCTCGACCCCGATATCTCGCCGCGCGCCGCCTATCTCCAGGCGCCACGCGTCGCGCGAGCGAACCACCTGCCGGTGGGCACCGTCCGCGCCCTCGTGGCGAGCCATGTGGTCGGGCGGTTCGCCGGCCTCTACGGGGCGCCGCACGTCAACGTGCTGGAGCTCAACCTGGCTCTGCTGAAGCTGGATGCATCGCAGCCGTGACCGACCAACGCGAAGGAGTGTAGGAAGTGGCGTATGCCTGGGAGACGATCGCCGGCATCGTGTCGGTGGTGGTGATGTTCGTCCTGTTCTGGCTGTACGCCAAGGCGTGTGACCGGCTCTGACTGGCCGGCTCTGACTGGCCGGCTCTGACTGGCCGGCTCTGAC
>JAJZWW010000008.1 GCA_021846485.1 Actinomycetes bacterium | reverse complement strand
ACGCCTGACCGATCCGCATCCCCGTCTCGGACAACACGGCCAGCAAGAAGCGGTCCCGCACGTGCTCGCACGCCCCCAACAACACGACCACCTCCTCCGCGCCGAGGGTGCGGGGGCGGCGCTGAGGGGCCCGGAGACGGACCGGTCGGGTGGGGATCGCCCTGCCCTTGGTCACGTGGTGCAAGAACGGCTTGTAGGCGCCCCTCCCCACCCGACGCCAGGCCACGAGCACCCCCGCCACGGCGACTCCGGCCCGAGCGTGATAGTCGTAGAAGCTGAACACAGCGGCGAGATGGCGGTTGACGGTGGCCTCGGCTCGCCGGGAGGCCGCCGGGTCGATCACGATCACGTTGTCGGCCGGCGCCCGCAGCCAGACCACGAACGCGGCCACCGCCTCCACCCCCACCCCGTCCCAGGAGAGGCCCTGGGCCCCGAGGAACTCGAACCACAGCTTGAGGCTTGACGCGTACGCCCGCACCGTGTTGGGCGAGCGCTCGATGGCAGCCAGGTAGGCCAAGTAGGCCTCGGCAGGGCTCACCACGGTGAAGTCGCCGTCGACCACCGTCCACGACACGGCGTCGGTCGTGGGCACGACCACCCGTTGCACGATCACGCGGAACGGCCGCCACGGCCCAGGGGATACGAACACACGTTCGCCTGTCTAGCCGAGGGGCGTGCCACGTGCAACACGTCGACGACGCCGGTGCAGAGAACGAGTCTCCCAAGAGACTCAACCCTCCGTCGGCTACGTGATGGACGGTCCCTTGCCCCGGTGCAGATAAAGCAAGCCGTCAGACCCTGCGCCGTGAACCGCAAAGTCTGGGGCGGCAACCGAACCTGGGCCGGCGCGGACACCTACGGGACCATCGTCAGCGTGCTCGCCACCGCCGCCAAACACGGCATCGACGGCATCGACTACCTGGCCGCTCGTGCCCGCGGCCCCGACCCCGGACTCGCCGTCCTCCTCGGCTGACAGTGACCGATCCGCCGACATCACCAGCCGTCGACGACGACCACCCTCCCACCCGTCGCGGCCGACCGCCGCCCCACTCACGCAGCCGACTTCAACGCGTCCGAACCCGGTAACCAATAACGTCAGGTCAGGCATTCTCGCGGCTCGTTGCGGTCGAAGGGTTTGAGGGCCAGATGGAACCGGCAGCGCTGCTCGGGATACATGTAGCCGTGAAGAGCAGCGAGGCAGGCACGAACCCGAGGTCGAAAGCCGAAGCGGTGGCCTCAGACTTCGCTGAGTTCTATCAGCAGGAATTTGCGCAAGCGACGCGGTTTGCGTGGTTGCTCGTGAGGTCGTCGTCCTCGGCGGAGGACTTGGCCCAGGAGGCATTCATCGCACTGTCACGCTGCTTTTCCGAGGTGCGCAACCCGCAGGGTTTCCTCCATCGCGTCCTGATCAACCAGGCTCGAACGTGGCAGCGCAACGAGCGCCGCAACAAGCTGAAGCTCCTTCGCGTTGCTCACGAGCGTGGGGCACTGTCCGCTTCGGACGCTGAGCTGTTCGACCTCGTGGGGACGCTGCCCTACCGGCAACGGGTTGTCGTCGTCGCCCGGTACTGGCTCGGCTGGTCGGAGGCGGACATTGCCGGCGTCTTGGGCTGCCGACCCGGCACGGTCAAGTCCCTGGCCTCAAGAGCACTACTTCGACTACGAAAGGAGATCGCCGACGATGACCGAGCTTGACGAGGACTTCGAGGCGCGCCTGACGCGGGTCCTGTCCATAGGCGCAGAGCAGTTGCCCGTGGGCAGGACTGTGCCTCCATTCGATGCATCGCGAGCCAGCGCCGGCCGCCATGGGCGAAAGCGCAGGCGGATCAGCCGGAGGGTGGCGATCGTCGTCGGAGCGGCGAGCTTTGCCGTGACCGGGACTGCTGCGGCTGCCGTCGTGGTGCACTTCACGTCAGCCCCGGTGACCGAGACCGACCTGGCGCGCTGCTACAGCACCGACAGTCTTGCTGGCGGCGACAACTTCGCCGGTACGTCCGTCGCGGCAGCCGGACCTGTCGGCTCGAGGGCCCAGGTCACGAGCGCGCTCGCTGCGTGCACGACCTCCTGGGCGGACGGCTTCCTCACGATGGGATCGACCCAGGTCGGCGGCACTCGCCAACCACCGGGCGTTCTGCGTACGGACCACCCCGTTCCGCCGCTCGTCGTGTGCGTGCTCCCGTCGGGCGTAGCCGCGGTCTTCCCCGGCGACAGGACCACCTGCCAGACGCTCGGCCTGCCCGCGGCGCAAGGGACCTAGCCGCGTTCCGGTGGCACCTCGGCCAACCTCCCACGACTCGCCCAAGGAGCACCTCAAGCACAGACGATTCGCTCCACCAGCACCGACCGCCCCGGTAAGCGTCCGCTGAGGCACGGCTACGACATGAACCATGAACCCTGTATGCCGGTCGCTCGTGGCATTGTCCGCGGTCACGTCGTCGCAGCGATCGACATCTTGCGCGCCCGTGTGGGCGAGCCGTGGACGCTCAATGCCCTTGCGGAGGAGGTGCACCTGTCCCGGTCCCAGCTCGTGCGCGCCTTCGACGCCACGGTCGGGACGAGCCCGATGGCCTACCTGCGACGGATGCGCGCCGAGCAAATGGCCCGGCTGCTGTCGTCGACCGACCTCTCGGTGGCCGAGGTGGCGCGGTTGGTCGGCTGGGCGGATGCGAATTACGCCAGCCGGTGTTTCCACGCCCAGCATGGGACCTCTCCCACCGAGTTCCGCCGCCGGACCTGTCTGTCGGGACCTTCGTGAGCGGTGGTCGAGCGCGGTAGGTCCTATCGTCACATCGGCGGGTCTTGGCCTACGGGCCGGATCCTTTCTCCGGCGTCCCGCAGCGCTATGCTGTGTGTTGGCAGTGAACATCTCTCGCGCCTTTGGGCGCCGCTTCCCGGTCTGGCCGGGTTGGAATCTCTCTCTGGACTGCTATCCCGCAACCTGACGCCTCGCGCGTCTGTCCAGAGGGAGGATCGTCGTGATCTTCGTATCCAGTTGGGCGATCAGCGCCCGCCTGTATGGCTTGGTGCAGCGGTTCGCGCCGAGCAACATCGTCATCCGCCGGGTCCACACCCGGACCGGGGTCAAGTGGGGGCCGATCGTCGGGTTGGCCGGGGTGGCGGTCTACGGCTTGCTCATGGTTGTCACGGGCACGGTCGTCCGTGACGGCGGGCCGGGCTGGGTCAACGTGTTCTTCATCGTCGGGCTCTGGAACATGGTCCGCTTCGCGGTGCTGGTCCCGGTCTCGGTGGCGGCTGGGCACGCGTGATGAGCGACGAGGCGTGGTCTCCGAGCGATCTGCCGGCGGTCTCCTACATCCGGGTCGCGTCGAGCGAGGTGGACGACGCGGCTCGTGCTGCGGAGCGCCAGCGGGCACAGATCGCGCTGGCTGCCGAGCACATGGGGTTGCGGATGGCAGAGGAGTTCGCCGATGTCGGCTACTCGGGGGTGAGCATGGACCGTCCCGGCCTGCGCCGCCTGCTCGACCACGTGACCGCCCAGCGGGTCGGCTACTGCGTGGTCGCCACCTCCGACCGGCTCTCTGAGGACCCCGAGGACGCCGCCGATATCGACGAGGCGCTCTCCGACGCGCTGGTCGCGATCGTGGTCGCGGCCGACCACATCGGCCCTACGGCGCCGTGAGCGGAGCAGAGGCAACGCTCAAGGGGCAGCGTCTTCGGGTACGGGGCTGCCCATCGCCCACGGTGGCAGGCTCGCTCCAACGGCCTGGACAGTTGGCGCGTATTCCTGCACCAGGTGCGCACTGTGCCGGGTGCCGCTCCGGCGTTGCTGGAGAGGGGGTGCTATGGCTGGGGTGGGCCTGCCGACTCGTTGGAGTGTGCGGACGCTGTGGTGACCGGGCTCGTCTTGCGTACCTGGCCTTCGACGCACCGCCGATCTTGGCGGTTCGCGCGGGCCGGGAGGAGCGGCGATGGCGCCACGCAGGACAGCAACCGAGACGGCGGAACGTTACGAGAAGGTCGGTGAAGCAAGGCTGACCATGCTGCCCCTGCGGCCCGAGCGTGCGGTCGCAGGGCGGTCGGCATGACCAGCCCGGCTGCGCAGGCATCGGTGCTGGCGTCGGCCGGGCGACGGTCGTTGCCCGACGCGGCGATGGCGTACGCGACGGCGGGGCTGTTGGTGTTCCCGTGCGTGCCGGGCGCGAAACGGCCGATGACCCGGCACGGGCTCACCGACGCCAGTCCCGACCCCGAGCGGGTCGGGAGCTGGTGGCGGCGCTGGCCGCAGGCGAACATCGGCTTGGTGACCGGCTACCGGGGCGGGTTCGATGTGCTCGACATCGACGTGCATCCGGGCGGGTCGGGGTTCCCGGCGCTGCGCCGGGCACGCCAGGCCGGGCTGGTCGAGGGGTGGGCGGCGGCGGTCCGTACCCCGTCGGGCGGTCTGCACCTCTACTTCCCGGCCGCCGCCCCGGGCGACGAGCAGGCGTCGTGGGCGCTGCCGCGCGCTCACGTGGACTTCCGTGGCCTCGGCGGGTACGTGATCGCCCCGCCGTCGCAGGTCGAGGGGCGTGGGTACCGGCTAATCGCGACCGGCCAGGACCCGCGCCCGGTGGACGGGCGGGCGGTGCGGCGGCTGGTGGAGCCGCAACCTCCCCGGCCTCGTCTGCGCCCGGGGATGAACTGGGACGGCGGGCGCTCGGGTGGATCGCTGGGGGTGTGGCTGGCGGGACAGGCGGAGGGGAACCGCAACCGGGCGTTGTTCTGGGCGGCGTGCCGCCAGGCCGAGGCCGGGATCTCCGAAGACGACGCCAGGGCGGTGCTGGGCTCGGCGGCGGCCCGGACGGGGTTGGGTGAGCGGGAGATCGACGCCACCCTCGCCTCCGCGTACCGCAGCGCCGCCCGCCGGTCGCCCGAGCCGGCCGGGACCGGCGGGTTGGGACGGTGAGCCGCCCGGCTGCACTCGCCGGACCGCCGCCTGGTTCGCGGCGGTCGGGGCGTCTGGTGCTGGGCGTGGCGGTGGCCGGCACGGTGGGCATCGCGCTGGGCGCGTTTTGGTTGTCGTTCACCTCGCTGGCGGCGTTGGCGCGCCGGTGCGGGATACCGGGCGACCGGGCGTGGGTGTGGCCGCTGACCGTCGACGGCGTGATCGTGGTGGCCACGGTGTCGGTCGTGGCGATGGGCGGTCGCGAGCGCCGCGCCGCCCGCTACCCGTGGGTGCTGTTGGTCGCGGGTGCCGGGGTGTCGGTGCTCGGCAACGCCAGCCATGCGGTCGTGGCCGCCCAGGCGCAGGTGCCGGCGGTGCTGGCCGCGCTGGTGGCGGCGGTCCCGCCGGTGGTCCTGGTCGCGATCACCCACCTGACCGTCGAGCTCACCCGCCGCCCCACTCCGGCCGCGGTCATCCCCGCCAGGACAGGTCGGGCCGTGGCGAGCCGCCGGCCGGCGCCGTCGGCCGAGGTGGGCGGCGCTGGCGGCGGGGATCGTGAGCAGGGGCGGGTGGGTGAGGCGCTGCGGCTGCGGGAGGGAACGTCGATGACGAACCGGGAGATCGCCGCCCGGCTCGGGGTCCATCCCTCGACCGTTGGCCGCTGGCTGAACGCCCGCCCGGTCTTGGTCGGTGGGAGCGGCACCGGGTCGCAGGAACCAGAGGCCGCCGGTCGCGGGACCGGTGACGAGACGGACCGTGTGCAGAAAGGATGAGGAGCGAACGATGACCACAGACCACGACCGGCCCTCGGCCGGCCACAACGAACATCATGAGCGCGCCACGCAGGGTCAGCCGGGCGGGGCCGAGTCCCCGCGCCAGCTGCTCGCGCTCCACGACCCCTCCCGCCGCCGGGGCGCAGCGACGCGGCCCCCAGGCCGCGGGCATGGGACGAATGTGGAGTGGGTGCGGCCGACCGACCTGGCCGCCCGGATCGGCGCCAGGGCCGCCGCGGCGGCGGTGGCCGCCCACGTCGCGGGCCATCGCCGGGTACGCGGCAGCCTGCGTGCCCGAGTGGACCGAGAGGACCGTGGGCGTGCAGGCCGGCTGGCGCCGCTGTCGGCGTTCGGGAGAAAGCCGGACGCCGAGCGGACGGTCGCGGCGCGCTCGGTGATCGGCCGTTGACCCTTCATTTCTCGGTGTGTTGCTGTACTGCCGTGCCCGGTGGGCGACCGGGGCTAGGGGCCGTGTCGACGATCTGACGCTCGCGGGCGGAAGCATCGGCACGGGCGGGCCGCTCACGGTGGCACGGGGCGCGCACCTAGAGGTTGCCATGCCCGTCCACCATTCTTCTCCTTGGCCGCCCGACCCGACCGTTGGGCCGCCGCCGGGCGCTGAGCCGGCGTTCGCGACACCGGCGGGGTTGCGCGCGCTACTGGAGCGGCTGCACGCGGTCGGGCGGGGGGCGTGGCGGGCCGACCCGGACGCGACCGCGCTGTTGGCGTACACGATCGAGCGGTACGCCCCGCTGGCGCGGAGCTGGCATCGCGACCCTGGCGAGGCGGCATCGGCAGCTTTCGTGGCGATGCTGCACGACGGGGTACGCCGCGCCGCGGACCCCTGGGCGGTCGTGACCCGCGCGGTGCAGGTCAGCCTGTCGGCCGAGAGCCACGCCGAGCGGCACCTGACCTCGACCGACAAGGCCCGGCGCACCCAGCACGCCGAGCGGGACATCCCGGTCCGGGCCGGTGAGCTGACCGACACCCTGACCGTCCACCCGGCCGGCGCGCTCGGCCCAGACGGCGAGCCCGAGCCGGCGCTGGCCGATGCCACGCTGTTCCTGTCCCTGCTCGGCTGGCCGGAGCCGGTGGCCGGCATGGTCGTCGAGTACGTCGCCAGCAGGCTGGCCGACGCCGGCAGCGTCACCGCCGCGTACGAGATGTTGCGCCGCGACCTCGCGATGCGCGCCCAGCTCGACCTCGACCGGGACGCCTGGAACCGGCTTCTCGGCGTGCTGCTCGGGTCCCGGCCACAGCCCGGCCGCCCGACCCGCAAGGGGGTGCTCGCCCGGCTGCTGTTGGGTGAGGGTGTACGCGACCTGTTGGACGACGACCGCCTCGTCCAGACCGCGTTCGTCTGCCGCTCCCGAGCGCACCTGCTGGGCTGGCGCGCGTCGGGGGGTGGGGTCGGTGAGTAGCGGGGGTGTGGAGCTTGACCGCACGGTCGAGTCGATCCAGGTCGGCTACCGGGCCCGCCACGACCTCGGCGACCTCGAGGAGCTGTGCGCCTCGATCCGCCAGCTCGGGCTGTTGCAGCCGGTCACGATCACCCCGACCGGCGTGCTGGTCTGCGGCGCTCGGCGCCTCGCCGCGGTGAAGGCGCTCGGTTGGGAGCGGGTCAAGGTGTGGGTCACCTCGGCCGTGTCGTCGCGCCTCGCGGAGCTGCTCGCCGAGCAGCACGAGAACACCGCCCGCAAGCCGCTGACCCCGACCGAGGCCGCCAGCCTGTACGCAGAGCTGAAGCAGCTCTACGCCGAGGACGCGGCCCGCCGCCAGGCCGCCACGCAGTTCAGCGCGGAGCGCAACCCGCGTCACCGGGGAGGAAGCGACGGTGGTGGCAACTTGCCACCACCGTCAAGCCCGCTCCCAGACGGCGGGGACGGTGCGGTCGGCAAGGCGCGCCAGCAGGCGGCGAGGGCGATCACTGGCCGGGACTCCTCGCGGTCCTTGGACCACGTCAGCGAGGTCCAACGCCTCGCCGATGACCCGGCCACCTCGGAGCGGGTACGGGAGATCGCCCGGCGGGAGCTGGCCGGCATGGACGCCGACGGCACGATTGACGGCCATTACCTGACCGTCCAGGCCGCCTCGCAGACCGACGCGCTCACCCGCCTCGCCAGCGACCCGCACCAGCCCGACTCGGTCCGTCAGCGGGCCGCGGGCGAGCTGGACATCCTGGACCAGACCCAGCCGCCGGCAGAGCTGGTCAGGGCCGCGCACGCGGCCGTTGCCCGCGCCACCGGACAGCGCCCTGACGGTGAGCACCCTGACGGCGAGCGCGCCCATCAGGCACGTCCACAGCTGGTGGCGGTCAAGCACTACGGGCTCCGGGCGTTCCTGGCCACGATGGAGGAGATGGACGGCTGGTGGCTGCACTACGACCCGGCCGAGATCGCCGCCGGCCTGTCCGAGGAGCGCTGGCAGCAGCTGCGCGCCTGCCTGGACGCCAGCGCGGCGTTCATCGACGCGATCGCCGCCGCCCGCGCCACCACCCGGCGCGCCGAGGACCGCCGGCACCCAGAGCAGTCCCCGCAGGCCGCCTGCTCCTAACCCTGGCCCGCTGCGGCCGGGCGGGGCGGGAGGAGTGGCGTACCTGACCGGCACCCACCCCGTTTCGTGACCTGGGAGCTGCTCGTGCCTGCTGCGCGTCGTCGCCTGATCGTCGTTCTTGCCCTCGTTGGCGTCGTCGTGCTGGCAGCGATTGCTGTGGGTGTGTACGGGCTCGTCCGCGGCCCCGGCCACACCACCGTGCCGCGGCACGCTCCGGCGGAGACCGGCACGACGAGCTCGGCGGGCTCGGCCAGCCCGGGCGCGACGAGCAGCACGCCGAGCGGGCCGGCGCCGGCGGTGCTGCCCAAGACCGACAACCCGGTGACCTACGCCAAGGCGGTCGCCGAGGCGCTGTTCGACTGGTCGACCGTCTCGGGCTACTCGCCTTCTGGCTACACCGCCCCGGTGCTGGCGGGCGCCGACCCGTCCGGGGATGAGCTACCCGGCTTGATCGGGGATGTCGCCAGCTACGAGCCGACCACCGAACAGTGGAGGCAGCTGGCGACGATGCAGGTCGTCCAGCACCTGACGATCACCAGCGCGGTCGTGCCATCGCTGTGGCCCGAGGCGCTGGCCGAGGCGCACGGCCAGCTCCGGCCGGGGACGACGGCGATCACGATCACCGGCGTCCGGCACCGCAGCGGCGTGTGGTACGGCCAACCCGCCTCCACCAGCGAACCGGTGAGCTTCACCGTCTTCGAGGCGTGCAGCCCGTCGTGGCCCGACTGCCACACCCTGCGCCTCTCGAAGCTCAACGACCCCCTCGGCTAACGGGGCGGGCTGGTGATGGTCCGCAAGGTCCTGATCGGCCTGGTCGTGGCGATCGTGTGTCTCGGCCCCGGCATCGCCCTGGTCACCCTCGCAGCGCTGTTCGACCCGGCCATCACTGACGCCACCTCCTGCGCCACCACCGGCACTGGGGGCACGGGCGGGCTGTCGGGGCTGTCGCTGGCGGTCAGCGGCACCGTGCCGCAACGCCTCACCGCCACGACCGCGAACGGGCAGACCATCACCCTCAACCACACACAAATGGAACACGCCGCGACGATCATCGCGGTCGGCAACAGCGAGAACATCGACGAGAACGGCCAGGTGATCGCGCTGATGGCCGCGCTCGCCGAGTCCACCCTGCGCGTGCTGGCCAACACCACCGCCTACCCGACCTCCGCCAGCTACCCCAACGACGGGGACGGCTCCGACCACGCCTCCCTCGGCCTGTTCCAGATGCAACCCCCGGACGGGTGGGGGACGGTCGCGGAGCTGATGGACCCGGTGTGGTCCACCCGCGCCTTCTACGGCGGCCCCGACGGCCCCAACCACGGCAGCCCCGCCGGGCTGTTGGACATCCCCAACTGGCAGACCCTCTCCTTCGGCGCCGCGGCGCAGGCCGTTGAGGTGTCCGCCTATCCCAACCGCTACGCGAACTATCAGCCGGTCGCGGAGAAGATTACCAGCACCCTGACCGGCGTCACCCTCACCGGCGCCTCATGCTCGACCGCTACCACGACAGGCAACCTGCCGTCGGGGTTCGCCGGAGCGTTCATCGCCGCCGCCGAGAAGGAGATCGGGCTGCCGTACGTGTGGGGTGGGGGCACCTACACCGGCCCCTCAGGGCAAGCCACCGACGGGCAAGGACCGGGGTTCGACTGCTCGGGCCTGGTCATGTACGCGGCCTACCAAGCCTCGAACGGGACGGTCCGGCTGCTGCACTACACCGGCGATCAGGTCAACGAAACCCAACCAGTCTCCTGGGCCGACAAGCAACCCGGCGACATCATCTTCTACACCTACCCCGGCGAGACGGTGCCCAATCACGTCGTCATCTACCTCGGCGGCAACAAGATCCTCCAAGCCCCCGAGACCGGGCAGAACGTCGGCTACGGCACGCTCTCCATGTTCACCGGGCAGACCGCCACGGTCCGGCGCCTCGGCTGACCCGGACCGGCCGGGCTGGTGGGGTGGCGCACCTGACGGGCGTGACCATCACGCTCATCACTTCGCAGACGCTGCTTGCCACCAGCGTCTACCCGAACCTGAACGGCGTCGGCGGCGCCGGGCAGCTCGAGACGGTCATCGGGGCGCTGACGACGATCGTGCTGATCGTCGCCGTGCTCATGACCCTGGTCTGCGCTGCCACCTGGGCGGTCGCCTCCGCGCACGGCAACTACCGGACGGCCACGAGAGCCCGGACCGGGATGCTGGTCGCGCTTGGCGCTGCAGCGCTCGACGGCGGCGGGATCACCTGGCTCAACTTCCTGCTGCACATCGGCCCCACCCTCTGACCGCTCGGTCGGCGCCTGGCCGTCGAGGCGGAGCGGTGGCGGAGAGGGCGCACCTGCGCAGTGAACCCCGCCGCGACGGTCACCCGGTGACTGTGGGTGTGCGGGCCTGTGCGCTGCGAGGAGCCGCTGATGATCTCTGTCCTTCCCCCTGTCACGACCGGCTCGTTCGGCCGGTCCGAGGTGCTGTTGGCCAATGTCAACATCACCCCGAACTCCAACGGGCTGCCCGGCATCAGCGCGCTGCAGACGATCGTCGGGGCGGTCATGACCGTCGGGCTGATCCTGTCGGTGCTGGCGTTGATCGTGGCTGCGGTGGTGTGGGCCTTCGGCTCACACTCCGCCAACCCGCACCTGGCGACGCGCGGCAAGACCGGCGTGCTGATCGCGTGTGGCGCGGCGATCATCACCGGCGGCGCGGTCGCGTTCATCAACTTCTTCTGGCACGTCGGCCAGGGCATCTGAGGACGCTGCGATGGGTGTCTGCTCTGTCCCAGTCATCTCCACGGTCTGCCACGTCGCCGGCGCCGCGGCGGGCACGATCGTCTCGGCGCCGTTCGACTGGATCGCCGAGGGCGTCGGCAACGCGGCGGAGTGGATGTTCAAGGGCGTCTGGCAGCTGTTCGACTCCACCACCGCCATCGATGTCACCGACCCCAACTACCTGAAGGTCTACGACGTCATCTTCGGCGTCGCGATCTTCGTGATGCTGCTGTTCTTCAGCCTCCAGCTCATCACCGGCCTGCTCCGTCGCGACCCGGGTGCCCTGCACCGAGCGGGGCTCGGACTGGCGAAGTCCGTGCTCGGCTCCTTCCTCGTCGTCACCCTGACCGGCCTCGCGCTGGAGATCGTCGACGAGCTGTGCGTCGGGATCATCCAGGCCACCGGCAACACCCTGTCGGAGATGGGCGGCAAGATCGCCGCCCTGGCCGCCGGGATCGGCGCGATCAGCCTCTCCGCGCCGGGCGCGGGGGCGGTCATCATCATCTTCCTCGGCTGCCTGGCGATCACCGGCGCGGCGATCGTCTGGTTCAGCCTGCTGGTCCGCAAGGCGCTGCTGCTCGTCGCTGTGGTCCTCGCCCCGGTCGCGTTGTCGGGGCAGTCGTGGGACCACGCCCGGGGGTGGTTCTCCAAGTGGGCGTCGTTCGTCGTCGCCCTGATCGTCTCCAAGCTCGTCGTGGTCGTGATCTTCCTGGTGGCGGTCAACCAGATGAACGCCCCCTTGAACCTCGACCTGTCCTCGATCTCCAACCCGGTGGCGGGGATCGTGTTGATGTTCGTCGCCGCCTTCGCGCCCTACATGGCCTACAAGTTCATCAGCTTCATCGGCTTCGACCTCTACCACGCCATGTCAGCGGAGAGCGAGGCCAAGGGGGCGGTGAACCGGCCGGTCCCGGTCCCGGTCATGTCCCGGCTGGGCTCGGCCCGCAAGGTCCTCGGCGGCGACAACCCCGACAGCGGCACCACCGGTAGTGGTAGCGGTGGTGATCGCGGCGGCGCCCCGCGATCGGGAGGCGGTGGAGGTTCGGGCGCGCCGGGAGGAGGTCCTGGTGGCGGTTCGGGCCCGGGGCCGAGCACGGGCCGCGCGTCCGGTGGCGGCGCTTCGGGGGGTCGCGAGGCGGCGGGTGCAGCAGCCGGCCCGGCAGGGCTGGCGGCGGTAGCCGGTGCCCAAGCGGTCACCGCGGCGGCGAAGGCCGGACCGGCAACCGGACGCGCGGTGGCACGCGCCACCGAAGGTCACGCCGACGCCGTGCAAGAGGCTGCCGGGCAGCCGGGCGCGGCCCGAGCGCCCGGCGAGCCGGGAGCGGTCCCGGTCCCACCGGCGCAGGCCACCCCCGCCACCAGCCAGCCGGTCTCGCCCCAGCCACCGGGCAGGACGCCGCCTTCTCGCACGAGCAGTACGGCCGAGAGCCCGCCACCGCCTCCCGCCACTGCCCCGGCTGCGCCGCCGGCGGCCACCCCTGCCGTCTGAGGACGGGCCGTGATGGGCGACCAGCACAGCGATGACGGCCGGCAGTTGGGGCCGGTGAAGTTCTCCCGCCTCGCCCGCCGCAGGCTGCTGCTCGGCCTGTCGCTGCCGCAGGTGCTCGTCCTCGGGGTCGGGGCGGTGGCGATCGTCGGCGCGCTCTACACCGCCGGCGGCAAGGGGCTGTTGCTCGTGGTCCCGGTGGTCGGGGTGTGCGCGCTGGTGGTGTGGGTGCCGGTCGGCGGGCACAAGGCGATCGAGTGGATCCCCCTCGCCGGCCACTGGGCCTTCCGGGCCGTGGCCGGGCAGACCGTCTACCGCTGGCGGGTCACCAAGCCCCGCCCGGCCGGCACCTTGGCCCTGCCCGGTGACGCCGCCGCGCTGCGCCAGCTCCTCGACCCCGAGTCGGGGGCGGTGATGGTCCACGACCCGCACCGGGCCACCTTGACGGCGCTGGTGGAGGTGACGCACCCGAGCTTCATCCTGCTCGACCCCGGCGAGCAGCAGCGCCGCGTCACCGGCTGGGGGCGAGCCCTGTCGACGGTGTGCCGATCCGGGCGTATCGCCCGGTTGCAGGTGCTGGAGCGCACGGTGCCCGACACCGGCACCGGCCTTGCGCAGTGGTGGGCCACCCACGGCACTGATGACGGCTCCTGGGTGGCGCAGACCTACCGGGAGCTGATCGAGCGGGCAGGGCCGACCGCCGAACGGCACGTCACCACCGTCTCGGTGTCACTCGACATGAAGGCCGCGGCGCGGGCGATCCGCTCGGCCGGGCACGGGATGCGCGGCGCCGCCGCGGTCCCGCGCGCCGAGATGCGCACCTTGACCACGGCGCTGCGGGCCGCGGACCTGACGCCGGGCGAGTGGTACACGCCCGGCCAGCTCGCGGTGCTTTTGCGCTCGGCGTATGACCCGGCGGTGGCGGCGACCCTGGAGCGCAGCGAGCTCGGGCGGGATCTCGCCACCGCCGGGCCGGTCGCGGTCGAGGAGCGGTGGGACCGGCTGCGGTCGGACTCCGCGTTTCATGCGGTGCTGTGGGTGTCGGAGTGGCCCCGCTCGCAGGTCTATCCGGGCTTCCTCGCCCCGGTCCTGCTGTCCTCGGGGGTGCGGCGGGCGTTCAGCCTGTTGTTCGACCCGGTACGCGCGGATGTGGCCGCCCGCGACATCCGCAAGAAGAAGACCGGGTATTTGTCGGATGCGACGCAGCGGGCCAGGATCGGGCAGATCGAGGACGCCGAGCAGACCGCCGAGTACCGCGATGTGCTCCAGCAAGAGGCGGACCTGATCGCCGGGCACGGCGTGCTTCGCTACATCGGCCTCGTCGCCGTCTCGGCCCCCACCACCGACGAGCTCGACGCCGCGGTCGCGGCCGTCGAGCAGGCCGCGGTCCAAGCGTCGTGTGAGACCCGCCGCCTCGTCGGCCAGCAAGCCCAGGCGCTCACCGCCGCCGCCTTGCCCCTGTGCCGCGGCCTGTAGGCCAGGCGAGGCGGGCGCACCTGACCGGCAAGACAGGACTTCCGATGCGGAGCGTGGCCGATGCCGACCTATGAGAACCCAGCCGTAGATGCCGACGAGGCGGCCGAAGCGCTCCGCGGCTTGGCGCACGCCAGCCGCGTCGTCGCCGACCCGTCCGACACCTACCGGGTGCTCGGGTCGCTCACGACCGCGCTGGCGTCGCTCGGACAGTCCCTCGACCAGCTTGCCGACTGGCACGACCGCAACGCCCACCTTGCCGCCGACGATGACGGCGACCAGCGAGCGGGCGAACGCGACGCGATGGCGGCCGGCGAGTACCTGCGTGACGCCGCCGACCGGGTACGCCAGGCGCACGGGTCGCTGAACGAGGCGTTCAGCCACAACGGCCGGATCGCCTGGCAACCCGGCATCGACACCGACCTCACCCGGCTGGGTGCCGGCCATGACCGGCCGGGAGTACTTGCCCCGCCGTCAGCCTTCGGGACCGGCACCGGCCTGCGGGAAGGGCCTCACCCGCTCGGCCGCTGAAGCGGCGGGCCGCTCCGCGCACCTGACGGGCAGAGACCTGTCCTGCCGCGAAAGGGAGCCGGGCGCTGATGTACCCACGCGCTGAGAAGAAGCTGTACTCGACGGTGCTGGTCGGCCGAGCCGGGCAACGACGCCGCGACCGCCGGGCAGCACGCCGCGCCGCCGCCCACGCGTATGCCGCCGACGCGGCCGAACGCAAAGCCGAAGCGCGCGCAGAGGCGGATAAGGAGCGGGCCGAGCGGGCAGCGGTCACGTACCTGCCTCGCAGTGGGGAGCCGGGACCCGCGGCGTTGCGGGCGTGGCGGCGGTTCCGGCTCCCCGCCCACCAAGACACCTCGCCACCCTCGCCGGGGCGTACCCGTTCCTGGCCGAGGGCGGCCTGGGCGGCGAGGGCGTCTTCGTCGGCCAGGACCTCTACTCGGGCGGCAGCTTCGTCTACGACCCCTGGGTCCTCTACCAGCGCGGGGTCATCACCGCCCCCAACGTCGTCCTGGCCGGGATCGTCGGGGCGGGCAAGTCCGCGCTGGCGAAGGCGCTCTACACCCGCTCCATCCCCTTCGGTCGCAGGGTGTACGTGCCGGGCGACCCCAAGGGCGAGCACACCCCCGTCGCGAAGGCGGTCGGCGGGCAGGCGATCGTGCTCGGCCACGGCCTGTCGAACCGGCTCAACCCGCTCGACGCCGGCCGGCGCCCCTCGGGCGTGTCGGACGTGGAGTGGGCCGGGATGGTCACGGCGCGGCGCCGGGATCTGATCGGCGCGCTCACCGAGACCGTGCTCGGCCGGCCGCTCTCGCCGGTCGAGCACACCGCAGTCGACATCGCGCTCGACGCTGCGGTCGCGAGCTCGCAGACGCCGGTCCTGCCGATGGTCGTCGAGCGCATCCTCACCCCCGATGCGGGCAGCGACGTCCGGCTGGCGGAGGACGGCCGGGTCGTCGGCCACGCCCTGCGCCGCCTCGTCGCAGGCGACCTGGCGGGCATCTTCGACGGGCCGAGCACGGTCGCGTTCGACCCCGACCTGCCGATGGTGTCGCTCGATCTGTCGCGGGTGGCGGAGAACAACGCCCTCATCTCGGTGCTGATGACGTGCGCGTCGGCGTGGATGGAGGCCGCCCTGCTCGACCCGAAGGGCGGGCAGCGCTGGGTCGTCTACGACGAGGCGTGGCAGCTGATGTCCCAACCGGCGCTGTTGCGGCGGATGGACGCGCACTGGCGCCTCGCCCGCCACTACGGGATCGCCAACATGCTGATCTTCCACAAGCTCACCGACCTCGACAACGTGGGCGACCAGGGCACCGCCGCCCACGCCCTAGCGTCGTCGTTGCTGGCGAATGCGGAGACCCGGATCATCTACCGCCAGGAGTCGGACCAGCTCGGCACCACCGCCACGATGCTCAACCTGACCGGCACCGAGCAGAAGATGCTCCCCCAGCTCGGCACGGGGCAGGGGCTGTGGCGGATCAAGGACCGCAGCTTCGTCGTGCAGCATCAGCTCCACCCGGCCGAGTTGACCATGTTCGACACGACGGTCCGCATGAGGCAGGAAAGCTGATGCGCCCGGCGCGCCACGCCACCCACCGTGGCCTCGCAGCGCCACGAACGGCGCCCGTCCCGGCGGTGCTGCCCCAGGTGACCGTGACCGTGGACGAGCGCCGGCGGGCACGGGTGACCCTGGACGGCATTGACCACTCCGACCGGCCGGTGAGCGGGGACGAGCTGGGCGGGGTGTTGGCTGGGATCGCCGAGCGGGCGGGTGGCCCGGTCCGAGTCGAGGTCCGTGAGCCGGACGGGTCGCGCTACGCCGACATCCTCCAACCACGGCCCCGCCCGACCGCCACCGGCACCGGCACCGGCAGCGAGGAGCAGGCGTCGCCGGTTGAGGTGCCGATGCTGCGGGGTGAAGGGTTCCTGCCGGGGGAGCCCGTCCTGGTCGCCGTGGTCACGACGACGATCGACGCCGGCCCGGACGGGACGGTGTCGCTGACCGACCTGCCTCTGCGGCACAGGCCGGCCGGTGCGGCGATCCTGTTCGGCTCCACCTCGGCGACGACCGTCCGCGGCAGCCTTCCGGAACGCCCGGCCGGTCCGGGGCGCCGGTGGCGGCGGCGATGACCGGGCAGACGGCCCGGCCGGGGAACGACACCGCCGTCAACCTCGGCCTCGGCCTGTTCGCCGCGCTCGGCGTGCTCGCCGGGCTGTTGCGGGCAGCGGGCAGCGTCGCCGCCTGGCTCGCCGGCACGAGACCGCCGGCCGGGAGCATCGGGACTGGGCTCGGGGTGCTCGCCCACCCGTCCCGGCCCGCAGTGGCGTTGCGGGCGCCGGGGCTGAGCCCGTTCGCCTACTGGCCGGTCGCCGCCGCCCTGCTGCTCGGGGTCGGGTTGTTCGCTTGGCTCGCGGTGCGCCTGGTTCGCTCCCAAGCCTCCGGTGAGGACCCGCGCCGGCGGGCCGGGCTTGCCACCGCCGCCGAGGTCCGCAAGGTGGCCTCCGGGCGGGCGCTGCGCCGACGGGCCGCGACCTTGCGCCCCTCGCTGCGCAAGCCCGCCGAGCCCGAGGTCGGCTACCTGCTCGGGCGGGCGAAGGGCCGGCGGGTGTGGGCGTCGGTGGAGGACTCGATGCTGCTGATCGGCCCGCCCCGCTCGGGCAAGGGGCTGCATGTGGTCATCAACGCCATCTTGGACGCGCCCGGCGCGGTGGTGACGACCTCGACCCGCCCCGACAACCTCACCGTGACCCTGACCGCCCGCCAAGAGGGCGGGCCCGTCGCGGTGTTCGACCCCCAGCACCTGGCGCCCGGCCTACCGGCCGGGCTGCGGTGGTCGCCGGTCCGTGGCTGCGAGGACCCGCTGACGGCGATGATCCGCGCCGCCGGCCTGGCGGCGGGGACCGGGCTCGGGGGTGGTGGTGTGGAGGGCGGCGGGTTCTGGGAGGGCAAGACCGCGGCGGCCATCCAGGCGCTACTGCACGCGGCGGCCCTGGACGGCCGCGACGCCCGCACCCTCTACCAGTGGGCGCTCAACCCGGTCTCGGCTGCCGACGCCGTCCACGTCCTCCAGTCCAGCCCGGCCGCGGCGGAGGGGTGGGCGGACTCGCTCGGGTCGATGATCGACGCCGACCCGCGCACCCGCGACTCGATCTGGCAAGGCGTCGGCCTGGCCTTCAACGCCCTCGCCGACCCCCGGGTCCTCGACGCCGTGACCCCGAGGGAGGGCGAGGCCTTCGACCCCGCGATCTTCCTGGCCGAGCACGGCACCCTCTACCTGCTGGCGACCGGCGCAGGGGCCGGGGCCAGCGCGGCGTTGGTCTCGGCGCTCGTGGAGGACCTGACCGAGACGGCCCGCCGCCACGCGGCGCGCTCACCGGGCGCCCGCCTCGACCCGCCGCTCCTGCTCGCATTGGACGAGATCGGCAACCTGGCGCCGCTGCCGTCGCTGCCGACGCTCATGGCCGAGGGGGGCGGCAGTGGGATCACCACCTTGGCGGTGCTCCAGTCGCTGGCCCAGGCCCGCCAGCGCTGGGGCGAGCACCAGGCCGCCGCGATCTGGGACGCCGCGATCGTGAAGGTCGTCTTGGGCGGCGCCGCCCACAGCCGCGACCTCCAAGACCTCTCCACCCTGATCGGCGAGCGCGACGAGACCACCGATGCCACCACCACCGACCCCGGCGGCGGGCGCTCCCACCAGCGCTCGGTCCGCCGGGTCCCGGTGCTACCGCCCGACGCGCTGCGGACCATGCCCTTCGGGCTCGGGACGGTCCTTTTGCGCGCCGCCCCGCCGATCATCGCCGACCTGCGGCCCTGGACCGCCCGAGGGGACGCCGGCCGGCTCAGTGAGCAGCGCCGCCAGGTCGAGCAGGCGCTGCGCGCCGGCGCCTGAGCCGCCAGCCGGCTGGGAAGCGCGTCGCACCTCTCAGGTGGAGCACCAGCCGGTGCTCATGCACGACCCGAGTGAGGGAGGCTCACCGTGGCAGCCAACGACGCACAGCCGATCAAGACGTCGCAGTCGATCAACGGGTTCATCGCCAGCGACCCGCGGTTGACGTTCAACGACGAGGGCCGGGCTCGGCTCTACGCCCGGATCGGGATCAACCACTTCCAGCGCAACGACGACGGCAGCTTCACCGAGCTTGACCCGAGCTTCCACGACCTGATCCAGTTCGGCCGTGGCGCCGAGCTGTCGGCGGAACGGTTCCGAAAGGGCGACAACTTCTTGGCCCAGGGCTACGTGCGCGACACCACCCGCGTGGTCGACGGCCAGGAGATCAACGACCAGCAGTTCGTCACCAACCGCCTGGCGCACGACCCCAACACCACCACCTACCAGGTCGACCGCCGCCCGCGCCGCGAACGGGAGGCCCCCGCTGCGGAGCGGGACCCGGCCGGCCGTGACGCCACCCGCCGGGCGCCAGGGCACGCCGCGGTCGGCGCCGGCCGGGACGGGCTCGGCTCCTGACCGCCACGGCTGCACGGACGGGAGGTCGGGGTCGTGGCCCGCGAGACGCGCGGCCAGCTGGAGCTGGACCTGTGGGGCCACAGCCCCGCGGCCGCCGACGAGCAGCTCGCCGCCAACCGCACCGCGCCGCCAGCCCCAACGGCAACCGAGAGCGACCACGAGCAGCGAACGAGTGAGGAGGACCGTGATGAACCGCTACGGGAGGACCGCCCAGCAGCACTGGCAGACCTACGCCCCGAGCGCGGTGGCGGCCCTGGCGGACCCGGCCAGGTTCTTCACCGACCTGGGAGCCCAGGCGGAGGCGGAGGTGAGCGACCTGGCAGCCAGGATCGCGTCGCTGACTCGACCCTGTTCGACAGGTCCATACTTGGTGGAGGTCGCCCGGCTGCAAACGGCGAGGAGGACCGCGGAGGAGGTCGTGATGGCAGAGCTGGTGTGGGTCCGGGAGCCGGAGCTGCCACTGGAGCTGGCCCCCCGCGAGGAGTGGGAGCAGACCCGGCCCTCCGACGAGAACCTGATCGTCTGGGCGGAGCGCGTCCAGAACTTCCCGGACTCGATGCCCTCGACCGACGAGCTGGAGGAGATGGCCAAGACCTGGGCGGTCTCGGTCGAGTTCCTGGAAGGGCTGGTGGCGACCGAGCCGCCGAGGGACTACATGGCGGCCAACCAGGCGGCGCTCCTGGAGGCGGCGAACGTCCGCTTCTGGCGCGAGCTGCGCCCCGTGCACAACCGCTAGCACCGGCCGGCCGGTTCGTCCCGGCCTCCCAAGACGACCTCGCCCCCTCCGGGGCCAAGGCCCGCTTCCGAGCGAACGTCGCCGCGATCCGTCTCGCCCGCACCCTCGCCGACGAGCGGCGCCAGGCGACGGGCGACGAGCAAAAGGTGCTGGCCCGCTGGTCGTCCTGGGGTGCGGTCCCCGACGTGTTCGACCAGAAGAAGGACGACTGGGACAGCGAGCGGGCCGAGCTGCGGGGACTGCTCGATGACGCGGAGTGGGACGCGGCGGCGCGCACGACGATCAACGCCCACTACACCGACCCGGCGATCGCCCGTCAGATGTGGCGGGCACTTGGCGACCTCGGGTTCCGGCACGGCGCGGTACTGGAGCCTGGCTCGGGGGCGGGCACCTTCATCGGCCTCGCTCCCGAGGCCGCGGTGATGACCGGGGTCGAGCTTGACCCGATCACCGCCTCCATCTCCGCGGCCCTCTATCCGAGGGCGACGATCCGGGCCGAGTCGTTCGCGGATACCCGTCTACCGGAAGGGATGTTCGATGCGGCGATCGGGAACGTGCCGTTCGGGAACGTGACCCTGCACGACCCGGTTCACAACGGCACCCGCCAGTCGATGCACAACCACTTCATCGTGAAGTCCTTGGCGTTGACCCGGCCCGGCGGACTGATGGCGGTGCTCACGTCGCGGTACACGATGGACGCCCAGAACCCCGGCGCCCGCCGGGAGATGAACGACCTTGCCGACCTCATCGGCGCCGTGCGCCTCCCCAACCGGGCGCACTGGCGCGCGGCTGGCACCGAGGTCGTGACTGACCTGTTGATCTTCCGCCGCCGCGAACCCGACCGGCCGCCGGCGGACGACTCGTGGGAGACGGTCGTGCCGATCACGATCGACGGCACCCCGGTCAAGATCAACGCCTACTTCGACCAGCGCCCCGACCACATGCTCGGCCGGGTCGGCACCAGCCGCGACATGTTCGGCACCGACGCGCTCACCGTCACCGGCAACCTCGACCGTCTCGGCGACGACTTGGCCGACATCCTCGACCAGATCACCTTCACCGCCCGCCGCAACGGGCTCGTCATGACCGCCCCGCTGCCAGGTCACGAGCCGCGGCGGGCAGCGTCGGTGCCCTCCGCGCCCGAGCTGTGGGAAGGGACCATCGTCCCCGACCAGACTGGGTTCGCCGCCGTCACCGGGGGCGTCTTGGAGCCGATGGAGGTCCCGAAGTCGGCCGCCGTCGAGCTGCGTGCCCTGCTCGGCCTGCGCGACCGGGCCACCGGGCTGCTCACGGTCGAGGCAGCAACGGTGGACGACACCGAGGAGATCACCGCCGCCCGCCACACGCTCCGGGTCGGCTACGAGCGCTACGTCCGCGCCTACGGGCCGATCAACCGTTACACGCTGCGGCCGACCGGCCGCACCAACGACGCCGGCGAGGCCACCTTCGCCCGGATCGTGCCCGTAGCGGTCCGGCTCCTTCGCGCCGACCCGTTCGGGCCGCTCGTGCTGGCGCTGGAGCGCTTCGACGACGAAGACCAGACCGCCCAGCCAGCGGCGATCATGCACCGCCGGGTCGTCGCCCCGCGCGCCGAGGTCCGGGGGGTGGAGACCCCGGCCGATGCGATCGCGGTCAGCCTGGACCGCACCGGCGGGATCGACCTCACCCTGATCGCCGACCTGTTGGGGATGCCCGAGCCCGACTCCCGGACCGCGCTTGAGGGCATGGTGTTCCCCGACCCCGACACCGCCGAGCTGGTCCACGCCCCCGCCTACCTGTCCGGCGACGTGCGCGCCAAGCTCGACAGCGCCCGGGGCCGCGCCGCCAACGACCCTTCGTTCCAGGCGAACGTCGATGCCCTGGCCGGCGTGCTGCCGCCCGATCTCGGGGTGGAGGAGATCACCGCCCGCCTCGGCGCGGTCTGGATCAGCGAGCAGGTCCACCAGCAGTTCCTGCGGGAGCTGCTGCGCTCAGACCTACATCCGCAGGTCTGAGGACGAACACCTGTTCGATCCGCGAAAGATGCCTTCCGCTGCAAGCTCGACTTTCGCAGTTATGAGTCTGTCGGCCCCTGACGCTTG
>JAJZWW010000381.1 GCA_021846485.1 Actinomycetes bacterium | reverse complement strand
TGTAGGGCTGGTAGGGGCCGTAGAGCCAGATCGGGTTGATCTGGACGAACCCCCCGAGGGCGCACAGCACCCCGGCGGTGAGGAACAGCATCGCCCCCCCCTTCAACATGTACTGCGGGAAGAAGCGGCTGCCGCGGATGTTGGTCTCGGTCTTGCCCGGCCCGGGGAAGTCGGTGTGCTTCTGACGCCACAGGATGGCCAGGTGCGCCGAGAGCAGGCCGACGAGCAGGGCGGGGAACAAGAACTCGTGGAGGACGAACAGGCGGGGGATGAGGGTGGTCCCGGGGAACGGCCCGCCCCACAGCTCGAAGGCCAGCTTCGTGCCGATCAGGGGGATCGACTCGATGATCGAGTACACCACCCGCAGCCCGGTGCCCGACACCAGGTCGTCGGGCAGCGAGTAGCCGCTGAAGCCCTCGAGCATCACGCTCATGAGGAGGGTCAGGCCGATCGTCCAGTTGATCTCCCGCGGCTTGCGGAACGCCCCGGTGAAGAAGACCCGGCACATGTGGAACGCGATGGCCGCCATGAACACCACCGCTGCCCAGTGGTGCACCTGGCGCATGACCAGGCCGGCACGGACATGGAAGGAGATGTTGAGCACCGAGGCGTACGCCTCGGACATCTTCTGGCCGTCTAGGGGGGCGTAGGAGCCGTGGTAGGTGATGATCTGCGACGACGGGACGTAGAACAGCGCCAGGTAGATGCCCGAGACGATGAGCACCACGAAGCAGTACATGGCGATCTCGCCGACCATGAACGACCAGTGGTCGGGGAAGATCTTGTCCATCGCGCTGCGCAGGAACGGCGAGGAGCCGAACCGGTCGTCGATGTAGTCGGTGCCGTCCTTGACCAGACGCTGGCGCTTCTCGGCGGCCAGCCGCTCCCCGGTGGTGCTCACGAGTACCTGACCGCCTTGCCGGTGAACGGGTTGGTGCGGATGGGCCGGTTCCAGTAGCCCGGGCCGACCGGCTCGTTGAAGTCGCTGCGGGAGACGATGTAGCCGGCGGAGTCGACCGCCAGCGGGAGCTGGGGCAGGTTGCGCGGCGCGGGGCCGAACACCGGCTTGCAGTCCTCGATCACTTTGAACGTCGACTGGTGGCAGGGGCAGACGAGCAGGTGTGACGACCAGTCGTAGAGGCTCACCGGGCAGCCGGCGTGGGTGCAGATCTTGGAGAAGCCGACGACGCAGTTGCCGCCGCCCACCGCTCCGATGTGCCAGTCCTCCCGGCCGGGGAGCACCTCGAAGGGAGCGAAGGCGAGGTTGATCAACAACACCGCGGACTGGGCCATGGCCGGAGAGCCGAGGTACTCGCCGGTGTCGGGGAACACGGTGAGCACGCCGTTGGCCTCGATGTCACCGGGCTTGACCGGGGTGCCGTCCTCGCTCACCGCCCGGGTCCCCCTCCCCCACGGGGTGACCGCGAACTGCCCCTCCACCCGCGGGCCGAGCGAGGCGAGGGGGAACGCCAGGCCGATCCCGAAGACCGTGAGCACGCCCCCGAGCATCTTGGCGAGGAACGGCCGGCGGGCCATCGGCTCGAGGCCCCGGCCGAGGGACTGGACCACCAGGCGGCGGTCGTCCTCGCTCGACACGTGGGTGAGCCCGCCCCGGGAGGCGATCACGTCGTGGCCGGGCAGCAGATCTCTCGCCCAGAGCACGAACCCGGTCCCGAGGCCGAAGAAGGCCGCACCGAGCAGGGCGCCCTCCACCTGGGCCTGGCCGCCGGCGACGTAGACCCAGGCAAGCCCGATCCCGCACAGGAGCGTCACGCTCCAGCAGGCGGCGATGCGCAGCTCGGCCCGGCGGGCGCCCCTGGGGTCGGCCTCGTAGCGCCAGTGCATGTCGTTCTGGCCATGGGGGACGTCCTCGGGCCACGGGTCGCCGTGCTCGATGCCGTAGTGGCGGGGGTCCTCCGCGTACTCCTCGGTGCCGGGCAGCAGCGACCCCGGGGGGTCGTCGGGACGGGCAGGGTGGATGGCGGGCGGCGAGCCGTCGGTGGTGGTCATGCGCGGGTTCCTATGAAGCGGGATACGACGAGGAGGAGGCCGAGGCCGCCGAGGATGCCGACGAAGCCTTCGCCGACCGGGCCGAAGCCGCCTACCGTCAGCCCGCCGCGGTCCTCGGGGTGGTGCAGGTACTGGACGTAGTGGACGACCGCCGACAGCTGCTTCTGGTCGAGCTGGCCGGTCCCGAAGCGGGGCATCGGCTGGGGCCCGACCCTCATCGCCTCGGCGACGACCAGCGGCGGGGCCTGGGTGAGCGATGGGACGATCATCCCGTTGGCGAGGATGCCGCCCGCGCCGGCGATCTGGTGGCACTGGGCGCAGTCGAGCGCATAGGTGGCCTGGCCGTAGGAGAGGGTCACGCAGTTGGGGTCGGAGCCGGGATAGGCCACCTGGTCGCCGGTAGGTCCGCGCTTCTGCGCTTTGGAGCACAGCGGGAGGATCGAGGGGATCCCCGGTCCGAGCTTGGTCTCGCCGTGGATGCGGGGCAGGTCGGCGACGTAGGAGACCAGCGCCTCGATCTGGCTGGCGTCGAAGTAGGGCGTGTGCGCCTGCGCCTGGTCGCCGTGGTTGTTGAGCGGCATGCGCCCGGTGATCAGGTAGAAGTCGGCGGCGGCGGCGCCCACGGGGACCAGCGTGGGCGCCCGGCTGGAGCCGACCCCGCCGACGCCGTGGCAGGCGGAGCAGTGCTCGTCGAAGAGGTACTGGCCCTTGGCGAGCACCTGGCTGTTGAACGAGACGATCGGCTGGGTCGCCGAGGACGTGGCCCCGAACCCGGCGAAGAAGCCGAAGGCGATCAGGCCCACGGCGACCACCGCGACCGGGCCGGCGAGGATCCGTCGGGCGTGGCGTCGCACCCAGGACCGGGTGGCGGCGATGAGGCTGGGCATCGGGCGGAGAGGACCTCGGGTGTCGGTGGGGGTCGGCGGCGGGCTCGGGGTCAGTGGCCGTGGAGGAGGAAGATCGACGCGTACAGGGCGATCCAGACCACGTCGACGAAGTGCCAGTAGTAGGAGAGGAACTCGATCGCCGGCAGGGTGTGGTGCCCGAACTTGCGGGAGAACTTGGACCTGGTGCCCATGATGACCATGCCGAACAGCCCGCCGGCCACGTGGATGGCGTGGATGCCGGTGAGCACGTAGAAGCACGACGTCCACGCGTCCTGCCAGATCGGGAAGTTGCGGCCGGCGTAGTCGGAGACCTGCATGCCGTCGAACAGGCAGCCGAGGGCGAAGGTGAGCGCCAGCCAGCCGAGGAACCCGGCCTTGTCGCCCTTGGTGGTGCGGTGCACCCCCATCTGCATGGTGAACGACGAGGTCACGAGGATGATCGTGGCCATCCCGACGGTGAGCGCGTCGATGTGGTCGCCGGTGGTCGGCCACGACGTCGACGCCGCCCGCAGGGTGTAGAACGCGGCGAACAGCCCGCTGAAGAACATGAGCTCGGACGCCAACCAGACGATGACCCCGACGTTGAGGAACGCCGGGCGGTAGTCGGCCGGGTTGACGGGCCGGACGCCCTGGTAGGGGACGGTCGGGGCCTCTCCGGGAGCGATCGCTGTCACCGGCCGTATGTTCTACACGCTCGACGGGTCACGGTCCCAATCGGCCGGGGGCGCCGAGAGCCTGCGGGACGGTAGCGTCGGGGCGGTGATCCACCCGGTCCCGCTGGTCGTGCTGGCCCTTGCAGCCGCCTGGTACGCGAGCCGCGTCGCCCGGCTGCGGCGGCGGGGACGCACCTGGCCGGCGGCCCGGGTGGCGAGCTTCGCGGTCGCCGTGGTGGTCGTCGGGGCG
>JAJZWW010000380.1 GCA_021846485.1 Actinomycetes bacterium | reverse complement strand
GAGCAGTTGGTGACCGCCGCTCGACGCCTCGCAGCGTCGGCCCGCTTCTTCCGGGACGGCCTGCGGCGGGTGGAGGAGGCCGCGGCGTACCTCACCCACCCCGAGCTGTCGATCCCCGCGTCGTACGACGAGCTCGACACCCTCCGCCGCCAGGCGGTGGGCATGCTCGGAGACGTGCTCGGGCTGGCTGCCGGGGACCGCGTCGGGGAGCTCACCGCTACGGTGCGCGAGTTCCGCAGCTCCTACCTGGCCGCCTACCAGGAGGGGCACGACCGGTTCTACGCCGCGGTGAGCCCGGCCGACGTGGATAAGGTGCACGCCGCGCCTGCGTACCGGGCCCTGGCCGCACTCTCGTCGGTCGGTGCCCTCGCCGTGCCGGACGACCGGGTCAAGCTCGACCGGCTGCTTGCCGCGGCCGTGCCGGCGCCGTGCCACCGGCGGGTGGACGTCGAGCTCGGGTGGAAGCCCCGCTGCTCGTGCGGCTACGAGCTGGGCAGGGCGGCGCCGGCGTTCGACCGGGACGCGGCCGTGGCGCTCGGGCAGCGGGGCGTGCAGCAGTACCTCTCCGAGCTGGCCCGACCCGAGGTCGCGGGCCGCTTGGAGGACGCCGCCTCGGACCTCGAGGCGCTGGGCCGCGTCGAGCTGGCGGCGGACCTGCGCCGGCTGGTCGGCTTGGCCGGCGAGGAGCGGGAGCCCGCCGAGCCGGGCGGTTCGGGGTCCCCGGGGGGCGACGGGGGAGTGGCCGCGGTGTGCTCGCTGCTCGCCGGCGACCTGCCCGAGGTGCTCCGCGACGTCCTGTCGGGCGGCCAGCTGATCGTCACCCGTGACCTGGCCGACCTGCGCGAGGACCTCATCGGGCGGCGCTACCCGAAGAGACGGCTCCTGGAGGTGGTCAACGCCTGGCTCGACCAGGGGGGCGACCTTCCGGGCGCGGGCTTCGTGGAGGTGGTGGACAGCGCCGACGTCGCGGGGCCCGGCGCAGGGGGGCGGGCGGCCGGGAGCCCGGTCGGCACGGCGAAAGCCCCGGGCGGCGTGCCGGCGGGCCGCCCGGGGGGCGGAGGGAGGGAGACGGTGGGCAGCGGCACGGTCGCCGTGCTCGCCGAGCGCTTCCCCGGGATCGCCGCGGTGTTGCCCCCCCACCAGGGAGCCGACGCCTTCTGGCTCGCGGCGTGGTGGGCGGACCGGCCCAACCCTCCGAGCTGGCTGCCCACCAGCCTGCTCGTCGACCCGCAGCGGGTGGCGCGGGCGTCCGAAGCGGCCCGATCCGACCTCACCGCCCTCGCCGAGCTGGCCGACCTCGACGGCCGGGTGACCAGTGCCAGCGCGCTCGGCAGCCAGGTCGCCGACGCGCTCGGCCTGGCAACCCGCCCGGCGGCCGCAGCCGCCGAGGTCCTCGCCAGCGAGCGGCTCCTCCGCCTTCCGGTGCGCCTCGCCCTCGACGGGCTGGCGCGCAGGGTCGCCTCCGACTGGACCCTGGCGCCGAAGCTTCGAGCCCTGGCGGATCTCCCCTCACGCCACGCGCTGGTCGCCGCGTCGGAGGTCGTCGCGGCCGAGCACATCGCAGCTGCGGCCGCGCACCTGGAGGCGCTGGAGCGCTCCCTTCCCGCGGCGTCGTGCCGGGAGCTGGCGGAGGAGCTCTATCCGCAACACGCTGCCGCGGTACCCGAGCTGCTCAGCCGGGCTGCGCTGGCGTCTGCCCGTGGAGGCTCGCTGGTCGGCCCCGAAGCCGTCGACGTGGTCCGCGACGGGGCGGCGCGACTGCTGGCGGCCGCGGGCGCGGCGTTCGGGGAGGACGCCGACGCCGGTTTCCCCGGTTGCCTGCCGGTGTGGGACGTCGGCGCCCGGGTCGTGGCTCCGCTGCTCGCCGCCCACGGGCGCGTCGCGGTCCTGCTGGTGGACGCCATGCGCGCCGATCTCTGGTCGCTCGTGTTGCCGCGGATCGTGGAGGCGCTACCCGGGAGGCCGGTCGGGCTCCGCTGGGCGGTGGTGCCCGAACCGACCCGGACTGCGGAGTCCCTGGCGGCTATGCGCGCGGGCCGACCCGTCCCGGCCGGCTCGGTGTCGAGCCACCCCGACGACGACGACGTCCCCTTCGCCTGCCTCGGGTACGAGGCGATCTCCCTGCTCCACTCCGACCGCGACGACCGCGCCGCCGAGCTGCGGTCGCTATGGACTGGCGGCCCGCCGGTGTCGGTGGCAGTGGCGACGAGCGTCGACGAACGCCTTCACCGCACGTCTGTGGAGCTGGCCGGTCTCCTCGACGACGCCGTAGCCGCCCTCGGGCGGCGGGTGGTCCCGTCGTTGACCGACATCCCGGCGTCGGTGCCGCTGGTCGTGACCGCGGATCACGGTTTCCGTGAGAACCCGCACTGGGGCCGTGGGCCCGAGGGTCGCTACACCCACGGGGGGACGTCCCTCGAGGAGTGCGTGGTGCCGGTCGCGGTGTTCGCCGCGACGGAGTAGCTGCCTGCGTGCAACCCGGGGCGACCCCGCAGCGTCGTGGTTTGGCCCGCGCCGGCCAGCGCCACCGCTAGCGGTGCCCCGCGGGCCGGGGCCGGGAGAGGTCGCGGTGACCACCGAGCTCGTCGGGTCTGGATCCGTGGTGGTCGGGCGCGCGGTGGCCGACTTGCGCGGGCGGGGTCTCCGGCGGGGGGGGTGCGGTGGGCGGCGGACGACGACCCGGCGGACCGGCCCTCGCCGCTGCGGGTCGGCCGCGCGCCGGCGACGACGCGCTGCGGTCCGGTCGGGTGAGAGCCGGGTCGGCTGTCCCGGAGGTACCGGAGGTAGATGTGTGCGTGGGGAGGGGATGGGCGCCGGCGCCGGTCGGGTTGCGGGTGGCGGCGGTGTCTGGGAGGGTGAGGCCGAGGTGGCGGAGGCTCCTGGCCAGGGCAGACTGGACCGGGCTCGGCAGCGTGCCCGTGGCGGCCGCGGCGCTCGTCCCGCCGAGGGCGATGGTGGTGGCGATGGCGATGGCGACGGTCTTGGCGGTGAGCAGCCTGGGAGCCAGGCGGCCACCGCCGGCTCCGGCCCTCGGGGCGGCCGCGCCGGTGAGGGCGCCGACGGCCAGCTGCTCGAGGGGGTCGTCCGGTCCGGCGGGGGCAGGCCGGGCGGCGGACAGCCACGCGGAGAGCTGCTCGAAGCCCGGGGGCGTCGTCCCGGCGAGGAGGGCCTCGGCGGCGTCGGGGTCGATCGGCAAGGGGTGGAGCCCGGAGAGATCTTCGGCAGGTGGGCTCACGGGGTGACGGCTTTCGGTCGGAGCTCGGTGGCGAGCCGCCGAAGGGCGCGGTGTTGGACGACCCGCACCGAGCCGGCTGTCCGACCGGTGATCTCGGCCACCGCGTCGGCGCTGAGCCCGGCGACCACCCGCAGGAGGACCACCTCGGCTTGTTCGGGGGGAGCACCTCCACGATCCGACGGACGGCCTCCCCGGCGCTCATCTGGTCGACGACCTCGTCGGTCGGGTCCACCCCGGCGAGCTCGGCCGGGTCGTGTCCGAGGTTCTCCGGATGCCGGCGCCGGCTGCGGCGCAGGTCGATCGCCCTGCGGCGGGCGATGGTGAACAGCAGGGCTCGTAGCTGGTCGAACGAGCAGACGGAGGCGGCAGAGCCCCGGGCGACGGCCAGCCACACCTCCGCGGCGGCGTCCTCGACCGCCTCCGCGGGTAGCTGGCTGCGAAGGTAGGACAGCAGCGCCGGCTGGACGGCGCGGAACACCTTCACTGCGGCCACCTCGTCACCGGCCATCGCCGTGAGCACCGCCTCGTCGAGGTCCTCCGCCGGGTGAGGTGCTCCGGCGAGCGAAGATCG